>NZ_JBQLIX010000007.1:0-195325 GCF_052156495.1 Pseudomonas sp. NCHU5216
AGTCGAGCGAAGCGAGACCCGGATGGCGGGGGTGCGTTTCTTTTGCTTACTTTTCTTTGCGCATTTCAAAGAAAAGTCAGTCGCCGAGGGGCGAAACCCGTAATACCTGAAAACACCGGAGCGGCGGCAAGGACACCAAGGCAAGCCAAAACACAATTTTTCCAGCCCACTATCAGAGAGATTCCGAAGAACCTCTTCTGATACCCAAAACCACCCCTCACCGATTACCCGGCACCTGCTTCGCATGAGCACCCGTGGTGTTATTGATCAGGCTATCGGTAGCCGTCTGCTCGAGCGCCGAAAGCTTGTGCTCCATCTCACTACGCAGTTGCGGCTCATCGACCACCTTGCCACCGGCCTCACGCCCCAGCCAGTAGCGGTACAGATGTGCCTCGCGATCACGCGGCTTGACCAGGATGTGCTCGCCACTGACCAATGCCACGGTCGGGTCGCTGCCCGACGGTTTGATCACCGCCACACCGGCATCGCCTTCAGGAAGGCTGAGCAGGTCACGCCCCCAGCATTGCTGCTGCGTCGGCTCGCCCAGGCGGCCCATGATGGTCGGCACCACGTCGATCTGGCTGCCGACGGTGTCTCGGCTGCTGCCGAAGGTTTCCTGCACACCAGGGCCGATCAGCAGCAGCGGAATGCTGAAGCGCGACAGGTCCATCTCGGTGATCTGTTCGTCGTTGCCGAAGCCGTGGTCGCCCAGAATCACGAACAGGGTGTCCTTGAAGTACGGCTCCTGGCGCGCCTTGGCGAAGAACTGGCCCAACGCCCAGTCGGCGTAGCGCATGGCGGTCAGGTGCTCGTCCAGCGAGCCATGGCCGGTGACGCGCTCCACTGGCAGGTTGTCCGGCAGGGCATAAGGCGTGTGGTTGGACAGGGTCTGCAGCAGGGCATAGAAGGGCTTGCCTTTCTTGTCCAGGCTGGCCAGCTCGTCGGCTGCGCGGTCGAACATGTCCTGGTCGGATACGCCCCAGGTCGGGTCGATGAACACCGGGTCGACGAAGTCCTCACGACCGACGAAGTTGCGCATGCCCTGGTTGGCGAAGAAGCCCGACTGGTTGTCCCAGGCGAAACTGCCGTTATAAACGTAGACGTCATCGTAACCACGAACGCTGAGCTGCTGCGGCAGCCCGGAGAACTGGTGGCCGCCCTCGGGCATGCGCATCAGGTACTCGAACCCCGGCAGGTTGGGGAAGCAGGCCATGGTGGCGAACATGCCCTGGTGGGTATGGGTGCCATTGGAGAAGAAGTGCTGGAACAGCAAGCCTTGCTTGGCCAGGGCGTCGAAGTTCGGGGTGATGCCGTCGGCATTGCCCATGGCGCCGATATAGCGGCCCGCCATGCTCTCCATGAGGATCACCACCACATTGCGCACCTGTGGCAGGCGGCCAGCGGCAGGCGGCGTGGTGACGCGACGGATCGCCGCCTGGTCGGCATCGATCAGCCGGTCGTTCGGCGTCAGCAGCAGCTTGCGCGTCGTTTGCAGCGCATCGGCTTCAGGTAGCGTCGCCTTCCAGCGGTTGTCGCCCTGGTCGGAGAAGAAGTAACTGGCGGCGCTCACCAGAGTCAGGGTGCCGTTGAGGCCGAGGTGGTTGGCGAACATCGACTCGGTGGTATAGGCATCGCCCCAGCGCAGTGGCGGGCCGGAACGCAAGGTGCCGCGGGCGGCCACCACGCAGACCAGCAGGAGCACCACGAACACCGCCGTGCGTGCCGGCCAGCGTGGCGTCTGAGCGTTGCTTTGCGCCCGTGTGGCACGTTCGATGCGGCGAAACAGCCAGGCCAGCAGGGCCGTGGCCACTGCCCAGGCGAGCAGCAGGCGCAGCACCGGAAAGCCGTTCCAGATCATGCTCGACACGGTGCCGAGGTCTTCCTGCATGTACTGGAACACCAGGCTGTTCAGGCGCTGGTGAAACTCGCGGTAGAAGTTCAGCTCCGCCACTGCCAGGAACAGGCACAGGCTGGTGGCGACGGTCAGCCAGATCACGTGCAAGTGCCGCGCGGCCATGGCCCGCACGCTGAACAGCGATAGCGTCAGCGGCAGGCAGAGATAGACGATCAGACGCAGGTCGAAGCGTGCGCCGTTGCAGAAGGCCTCGACGAAGCTAGCCAGCGGTGTCTGCCCGATCATCGCGTGGTTGTAGGCCAGCAGGCCGACTCGGGCCAGGGCGAATAGCAGCAGCATGCACAACGCGCTGCCGAAGATGAATGCCAGATGGCTGGCAACACTGACCGGGGCCGTCTCACGGACTGCGGGGGCGGATGACTGCATGGAATTGACGTGCTCTTCAGGAAAGACGAGGGTGTATCCAGTCTGTCCGAGCGCACGTCAAAATTTCGTCAAGAATGCCGCCATATCATCCTGCCGACCGCTGCGACTTAGGTGCAATGGGCAATTGCCCGGACAACGGGCACAATGCAGGCAAACAAGATCACGAGACCGCGCCATGAGCAAAGCGGACACGCTCGCCCAGGCGGGCAGGACGGCGGTGCTGCAGAACATCCACGGCACCATGGAGTTCCTGCAGAAGTTTCCGCCCTTCAACCAGATGGACACTGCGCACCTGGCGTTTCTGGTTGAGCATTGCCAACTGCGCTTCTATGCCGAAGGTGATTCGATCATCAAGCCCAGCGATGGCCCGGTCGAGCACTTCTATATCGTCAAGCAGGGCCGCGTGCATGGCGAGCGTCCACACTCGGCTCGGCGCGGCACCGAGACCACCTTCGAGATCACCGCCGGCGAGTGCTTCCCCCTGGCCGCGCTGATCGGCGAGCGGGCCACGCGCACCGAACACCTGGCCGCCGAAGACACCTTCTGCCTGCTGCTGGCCAAGCACGCCTTCGTCAAGCTGTTCGCCATTTCCAACCCGTTGCGCGACTTCGCCCTGCGCGGCGTCAGCAGCCTGCTCGATCAGGTCAACCAGCAGGTGCAGTTGCGTGCCGTGGAAACCCTCGGCGCGCAATATTCGCTGGACACCCGCCTGGGCGAGCTGGCCATGCGCCAACCCGTCGGCTGCGCCCCGGATACCTCAGTGCGCGATGCCGTGCGGCTGATGCACGAACAGCATGTCGGCAGCATCGTCATTCTCGACCCACAGCGCCGCCCGCAGGGCATCTTCACCCTGCGTGACCTGCGTCGGGTGGTGGCCGACGGCGTCGACCTGGCACAGCCGATCAGCGCGCTGATGACCGCCGAGCCTTTCCATCTACCCCCCGATGCCAGCGCCTTCGACGCCGCCATCGCCATGACTGAACGGCATATCGCCCACGTCTGCCTGGTGGAGAACGGGCAGCTCTGTGGGGTGATCTCCGAGCGCGACCTGTTCAGCCTGCAACGGGTCGATCTGGTGCACCTGGCACGCACCATCCGCCATGCCGGCAAGATCGAGACCCTGGCCGGGCTGCGCAGCGATATCCGCCTGCTGGTCGATCGCATGCTCGCCCACGGCGCCAGCTCGACGCAGATCACCCATATCGTCACCCTGCTCAACGACCACACCGTGTGCCGGGTGATCGAGCTGACTCTCGAAGAATTGGGCGACCCCGGCGTGCCTTTCACCTGGCTGTGCTTCGGCAGCGAAGGTCGTCGCGAACAGACCCTGCACACCGACCAGGACAACGGCATTCTCTTCGAGGCCGCCGATGCTGCCGAAGCCGCCGCCATTCGCGGGCGCCTGCTGCCTCTGGCTGCCGAGATCAACCAGCGTCTGGCGCAATGCGGTTTCACCCTGTGCAAGGGCAACATCATGGCCGGCAACCCCGAGCTGTGCCTGTCACGCCAGGAGTGGTCGCGGCGCTTCGCCCGTTTCGTCAGCGAGGCCACGCCGGAAAACCTTTTGCGCTCGTCGATCTACTTCGACCTGCGCAGCGTCTGGGGGCCGGTCGAGGGCTGCGAGCAACTGCGCAGCGAGCTGCTTGAACGGGTCGCCGGCAACAGCCTGTTCCAGCGCATGCTGGCCGAGAACGCCCTGCGCCAGCGCCCGCCCGTGGGACGATTCCGCGACTTCGTGGTGGCCCGCTCGGGCGCCGACAAGGATACCCTCGACCTCAAGGTGCAGGGCCTGACGCCCTTCGTCGACGGTGCGCGGCTGCTGGCGCTGGCCAATGGCATCGGCGCCGTGGGTACGCTGGAGCGTCTGCGTGCCCTGGTCAGCCGTGGGGTGATCGAAGCACAGGACGGCGCAGCCTTCGAGGAGGCCTATCATTTCATCCAGCAGACGCGCATGCAGCAGCACCAATTGCAGGCGCGCGATGAGTTGCCATATTCCAACCGTCTCGACCCCGACAGCCTCAATCTGCTGGATCGGCGCATCCTGCGCGAGTCCTTTCGCCAGGCGCAGCGCCTGCAGAGCAGCCTGAGCATGAGGTATCAGCTATGAGCAGGTTCACCTGGTTCAGTGGCCGTGGCCCGGCCCTGACCCAGCAGCAAATTGAGCGGCGCCAGGCTTTGGCGCTGCCGGCACCGCTGGACGAGCGCCCGCTGCATCAGCAGCGCTTCGTCGTCCTCGATCTGGAAACCACCGGCCTGAACCTGCGCCGTGACCTGGTGCTAGCCATCGGCGCGGTGGTGATCGACAACGGCGCCATCGACTTCGCCGAGCAGTTCGAGTGCACCCTGTGCCGGCCGAATCACCAGGCCAGCGTCAGCACCCTGATCCATGGCATCGCCCCCAGCGAGGTGGCGCGTGGCGTCGATCCGGCGCAGGCGCTGCTGGAGTTCATGGAGTTCGTCGGCGACAGCCCGCTGCTGGCGTTTCACGCCGGGTTCGACCAGCGCATGCTGGCCCGCGCGCTCAAGCAGAGCCTGGACTATCGCCTGCAGCATCACTTCTTCGACGTCGCCGAGATCGCGCCGCTGCTGTGCCCCGACAACGCGTCGCAGCTCCGCGGCCTGGACGCCTGGGTCGATGCCTTCGGCCTGCAGGTGCAGCAGCGTCACCATGCCAGCGCCGATGCGCTGGTCACCGCCGAACTGGCCCTGATGCTGTTCAGCAAGGCGCGGCGCCAGGGCATCGATAGCCTGGTCGAACTGCAGAGCCAGTTGGTCAGCCGGCGGCGTCGGCAGCACGCCATGTCGCTCTGAGCGCCCAGCGCTAGAACAGCCGCAGCGGCTCCTCGTCCAGCGCCGCCAACTGCTCGCGCAAGGCGAGGATCTGGTCGCCCCAATAGCGTTCGCCGGCGAACCAGGGGAAGGCCAGAGGGAAGGCCGGATCATCCCAGCGCTTGGCGATCCAGGCGCTGTGATGCATCAGGCGCAGGGCGCGCAGGCCTTCGATCAGCGGTAGCTCGCGGGCGGCGAAATCGTGGAACTCCTGATAGCCGTCCACCAGTTCGGCGAGCTGGCCGAGGCGTTCATGGCGCTCGCCGGCCAGCATCATCCACAAGTCCTGTACCGCCGGGCCCATGCGGCAGTCGTCGAGGTCGACCATATGGAAGGCGTCGTCGCGGCACAGCAGGTTGCCAGGGTGGCAGTCACCGTGCAGGCGAATGGGCTGGTAGCGCACGTCGGCGAAAAGCTGATCGAGGCGCGCCAGCAGATCGCGCGCCACCGAGGAGTAGGCCGGCAGCAGGCTCTTGGGCACGAAACCGCCATCGAGCAGCGAGGCCAGAGCGGCGTGACCGAAGTTGTCCACACCCAGGGTTTCGCGATGGACGAAGGGGCGGCTGGCACCGATGGCATGCATGCGCCCGAGTAGTTGGCCGAGGCGATAGAGCTGATCCAGGTTGCCCGGCTCGGGCGCGCGCCCGCCACGGCGCGGGAACAGGGCGAAACGAAAGCCGCCATGCGCGAACAGCGTCTCGCCATCGCGCGCCAGGGGCGCCACCACTGGCACTTCGTGCTCGGTCAGTTCCTGGCTGAAGGCATGCTCTTCACGAATCGCCGCATCGCTCCAGCGATCCGGGCGGTAGAACTTGGCGATCAGCGGCGTTTCCCCTTCGATGCCCACCTGATAGACGCGGTTTTCGTAGCTGTTCAGTGCCAGCACGCGGGCATCGCTCAGATAGCCGAGGCTCTCCACGGCATCGAGCACCAGATCCGGGGTGAGGGTGGCGAAGGGATGGCTCATGGCGGGCTCCTAGGGCATGGCTGCACAGTCTAGCGGCTTGGCAGGGGCACGGGTTCGCTTCGCGGAAAATTAGGGTTCATCCTATTTTATGGGCGATGCCTGGTTGACACCGGGATGGCAAGTTTGTGTGAGTGCTTGTTGCTTGTTGCTTGTTGCTTGTTGCTTGTTGCTTGTTCCGAATTGCCGCGTTTTTGTTGAAAGTTTTGGTTTCGCCCTCCCGGGCGAGTCACTTTTGGGGCAAAAGTAACCAAAACCTCCGCCCTTTCATCCGGCCCTCGCTACGCGAGGGTTCGCTCACTCCATCATCGCTCCAGAGGCCCGCCGCGGTGGGCCATCCCTGGCCCATCGCGGCTCTCGCGACATCCATGTCGCTCAACCTCTTCCACGACGATTCCGTTCGCCCTCCTGGGCGGGCTCTGCACGCGCCTGAACCTTAGGTAACTCAGGTCTAGCTGGGAGTGGTTGAGCATTAGGTCAGCCTTAGGGCTGACCAGAATGCCGGCTTAAAGCCGGCAAGCTATCCAAACGCATGAAACTACGTGAATGAAACTATTGGTTTAATTCGACGGCCACATCGCGACTTCACAGCTCTCAGAGCACTCAGGACTAACCTGGCATACCTGTTCGTTCAGGCGCGCAAATGCCCCCTTCAGGAGGCCGAACGTAGGCACTGCGCAGGGGGCGAGCGGCATGGATGCCGCGAGAGGCGTGATGGGCCAGGGATGGCCCATGTACGCCGACCCCGGAGCAGTGCCGGAGTGAGGGAAGTCGAGCGAAGCGAGACCCGGATGGCGGGGGTGCGTTTCTTTTGCTTACTTTTCTTTGCGCATTTCAAAGAAAAGTCAGTCGCCCGAGGGGGCGAAACAAGAAGCCCCAGCAAACGCCGAAGCGGCGTCCAAAACACCCAACGAACCAACACGAGCCAACACACAAACTTGCCAGTCCGGTGTCAATTGTGCGGGGCGCTTCCCGGATTGCATCCGGGCTACAACTGCGTGCCCAGCAGCACCTGGCTGGCGGCGAACTGTGCGCTTACCTGTGTGCCAACTGTGAGCCCCAGGCGCTGCAAGCGCTCGGCATCGGCCTGAGCGCAGAGGGTCTGGCCATTGGGCAAGGCGATGCGCACTTCGCTGGGGCCGTCGCTGGCCGGCAGGATCTGCTCGATCAGTCCCTCCAGGCAGTTGTCGGCATCCGCAGTAACTGGCGAGACAGGCTGCAGTTCCAGCCAGCCAGCCTTGATCAGCGCCACCACGCTGCTGCCGATCAGCAGTTGCAGGCGCTCCGTGCTGTCGCGGGTGATCTGTGCGCGCAGGCTCAGGCCGCCAGGCAGTTCGATGTCGATAAGCTGGTTATGCCCCTGCGCCTCGATGCCGCGTACTCGCCCGGCCAGTTGGTTGCGCGCGCTGGTGCGCAGCATCAGGCGCCCCAGCAGTTGCAGGTCGGCATCATCCTCGGCGGCCAACAGCAACTGCGCCTGCAGGGCCTGCACCCGCTGGTGCAGCGCCAGCAGCCGGGCGCCGGCGGGAGTCAGGCTGGCACCGCCGCCGCCCTTGCCGCCGACGCTGCGGCTGACCAGCGGCTGGTCGGCCAGGTTGTTCAGCTCGTCGATGGCATCCCAGGCGGCCTTGTAGCTCAGCCCGGCGGCCTTGGCGGCGCGGGTGATCGAGCCTTGCGTGGCGATCTGTTCCAGCAGGGCCAGGCGCTGCGGGCGGCGGTTGAGCATCTGCGCGAGAGGGTCGAGCTGCGGCATGGCGGGTGGGGTCGGCAAAGGTGGGGCGACAAGCATACCCAATCGCCAAGTCTGGTTCAGTCCCCGGGTGGCGGCGTGCGCGCCAGGCAGTAGACATCCACCCGCGCGGCGCCTGCGCGCAGCAACAGGCGGGCGAGGGTATTGGCGGTAGCGCCGGTGGTCAGCACGTCGTCGACCAGGGCCAGATGTTGCCCTGCGATCTTTGTGGCGTCGACCACCTGGAAGGCCTGGCGCAGGTTGCGCTTGCGCGTGGCGGCGTCCAGGCCCTGTTGGGCGGGTGTGTCCTGCGTGCGCAGCAGCCAGTCGTCGTGCGCGGGAATCTGCAAGGCGCGGCTCAGCCAGTCGGCGAGCATGCGCGCCTGGTTGAAGCCGCGCTGGCGCTCACGTTTGCGCGCCAGGGGCACGGCTAGCAGCGCCTGTGGCCGAGGCAGGCCTTCGTCGTAGGCATGCTGCAGGTGTTCGGCCAGCAGCTCGCCGAGCAGGCGGCCGAAGGGCCATTGCCCCTGATGCTTGAAGCGGGTGATCAGGTTGTCCACCGGGAAGGCGTAGCGCCAGGGCGCCTCGACACGGGCGAAGGCGGGTGGCTTTTTCTGGCAGGCGCCGCAGATCATGCCCTGAGCGGGCAAGGGCAGTGCGCATACCTGGCAGTGACTGCCGAGCCAGGGCAGCTCGGCTTCGCAGGCAGTGCAGATGCCGTGGTGCGGATGATCCGTGGCTTCGTCGCACAACTGGCAGTGACGGCGCACCTTCAGCCAGGCGGGCAGTGGTAGCAGGGGCATGTTCGCGCGTCCTTGCAGCGGAGTCCTGAGCCTAGTCGCACATCAGCGAATCAGCCAACCCATCACCATCAGCCCCAGCAACAGCCAGATCACCCCGCCGATGATGGAGCGCCTGAGCAGGGCGCGCACGCCGTTGTAGAGGAACAAGAGACCAATGATCAGCAGGAGGATGCTGAAGATCGAGCTGTCCATGCCGATGGCGTTGGCCAGTCCATGGAGGAAGTCGTCGATGGCATCGGCCACGGCGCTCAGCGCGCCGGAGAGCATGTCGACGACGAAGCGGATGATCCGGCCGAGCGCCTCGCCCAGTCCCTCGAAGAAACCTTCTACCTGCATGTCATGCTTCCTGTTCTGCGTTGATCATTGGGCCTTGGGCCATCAGGGAAGTTCTGTGGTTATTTTTTGCTCATGTGTAAACCTGTGTCTTTTTAGTGGTTGACAGCGTTCCAAGGCTTTCTATGATGGCCTCAGCCTGAATGCCCCCATGGGCCCGACAACAGACGCAAGCAAGCGTCGAGGGACTTCGCTGATGAGCGCAACCGCCACCACCACCCGCCACGACTGGACGCTCGCCGAAGTGCGGGCGCTGTTCGAGCAACCGTTCAACGACCTGCTGTTCCAGGCGCAGAGCGTGCATCGTGAGCACTTCGACCCCAACCGCGTGCAGGTTTCCACCCTGCTGTCGATCAAGACCGGCGCCTGCCCGGAAGACTGCAAGTACTGCCCACAGTCCGGCCACTACAACACCGGCCTGGACAAGGAAAAACTGATGGAAGTGCAGAAGGTGCTGGAGGCGGCCGCCGAGGCCAAGGCCATCGGCTCCACGCGCTTCTGCATGGGCGCGGCGTGGAAGCATCCGTCGGCCAAGGACATGCCCTACGTGCTGGAGATGGTCAAGGGCGTGAAGAAGCTCGGCCTGGAAACCTGCATGACCCTAGGGCGCCTCGACCAGGAGCAGACCCAGGCGCTGGCCGAAGCGGGCCTGGACTACTACAACCACAACCTCGACACCTCGCCGGAGTTCTACGGCAACATCATCACCACCCGCACCTATGGCGAGCGCCTGCAGACCCTGGCCTACGTGCGCGAGGCGGGGATGAAGATCTGCTCCGGCGGCATTCTCGGCATGGGCGAGTCGCTGGACGACCGCGCAGGCCTCTTGATCCAGTTGGCCAACCTGCCGGAGCACCCTGAGTCGGTGCCGATCAACATGCTGGTCAAGGTCAAGGGCACGCCATTGGCCGAGGAGAAGGACGTCGACCCTTTCGACTTCATCCGTACACTGGCCGTGGCGCGCATCATGATGCCGAAATCCCACGTGCGCCTCTCTGCTGGCCGCGAGCAGATGAACGAGCAGATGCAGGCCCTGGCCTTCATGGCCGGCGCCAACTCGATCTTCTACGGCGAGAAGCTGCTGACCACCGGCAATCCCCAGGCGGACAAGGACATGGCCCTGTTCAAGCGCCTCGGCATCAAGCCAGAGGAGCGCGAGGAGCACGCCGACGAGGTGCACCAGGCCGCCATCGAGCAGGCGCTGGTCGAGCAGCGCGATTCGCAACTTTTCTACAACGCGGCCTCGGCCTGATTCCTTTTATGTAGGAGCGAGCTCTGCTCGCGAATGACACCTTGTCCTGTATTTTCGCTCGCGACGCTCGCTCCTACGGAAACCGTGCATGAGCTTTGATCTTGCTGCTCGCCTCGCCGAACGCCAGGCTGCTGATCTGTTTCGCCAACGACCCTTGCTGGACAGCCCGCAGGGGCCGCAGGTGCGGGTCGACGGTCGGCCGCTGCTGGCCTTTTGTTCCAACGATTATCTTGGCCTGGCCAACCACCCCGAAGTGACTCGCGCGCTGCAGCAGGGTGCGGAGAAATGGGGTGTTGGCGGCGGTGCCTCGCACCTGGTGATCGGCCACAGCACGCCGCACCATGAGCTGGAAGAGGCGCTGGCTGCGTTCACCGGGCGCCCGCGTGCGCTGCTGTTTTCTACCGGCTACATGGCCAACCTGGCTGCCGTCACCGCGTTGGTGGGGCAGGGTGACAGCGTGCTGGAGGATCGTCTCAACCACGCCTCGCTGCTCGACGCGGGGCTGCTGTCCGGCGCGCGCTTCTCGCGTTATCTGCACAATGATGCGGTCAGCCTGGCCAATCGTCTGCGCAAGGCCAGCGGCAACTGCCTGGTGGTGACCGATGGGGTGTTCAGCATGGACGGCGATCTGGCCGATCTGCCGGCTCTGTGCGCCGAGGCGCGTGCCCGCCAGGCCTGGCTGATGGTCGACGATGCCCATGGCTTCGGCCCGCTGGGCGCCACGGGCGGCGGTATCGTCGAGCACTTCGGCCTGGGTCAGGACGATGTGCAGGTGCTGGTCGGCACCTTGGGCAAGGCCTTCGGTACGGCCGGGGCTTTCGTCGCTGGCAGCGAGGAACTGATCGAGACCCTGATCCAGTTCGCCCGGCCCTATATCTACACCACCAGCCAGCCACCGGCGGTGGCCTGCGCCACCCTGAAGAGTCTGGAGCTGCTGCGCAGCGAAAGCTGGCGTCGGGAACACCTGCAGCGCCTGATCACGCGCTTTCGTCAGGGCGCTGCGGAAATCGGCCTGAGCCTGATGGACAGCTTCACGCCGATCCAGCCGATTCTGGTGGGCGACAGCGCCCGTGCGTTGCAGCTCTCCGCTCTGCTCAAGGATCGTGGCCTGCTGGTGGGTGCCATCCGCCCGCCCACCGTGCCGACGGGCAGCGCGCGGCTGCGTGTCACCCTGTCCGCCGCGCACAGCGAGGCGCAGCTCGAACGGCTGCTGGAAGCCTTGGCCGAGTGCTGGCCGCTGGTGAGCCCCGATGACTGAACGAGTGATCCTGTTGCCAGGCTGGGGCCTGGACGGCGCGCTGCTACAACCCTTGGCCGAAGCCCTGGGCGATACCCTGCAGGTGGCGATTGCGCCATTGCCAAGGCTGACCACCGCAGACCCCGGCGCCTGGCTCGATGAGCTGGATGCGCGGTTGCCCAGCGATTGCTGGCTGGCCGGCTGGTCGCTGGGCGGCATGCTTGCCAGTGCCCTGGCGGCGCGCCGTGGTGCGCGCTGTCGCGGGTTGATCGGCCTGGCTAGCAATGCCTGTTTTGTGGCCAGCGAGGCCTGGCCTACGGCCATGCTCGCGGAGACTCATGCCGTGTTCCAACAGGGCTGTGAAGCCAACCCCGCTGCCACGCTCAAGCGCTTCGCCATGCTCTGTGCTCAGGGTGCTGCCGATGCGCGTGGCCTGTCCCGGCAGTTGCAGGCTCATCTGCAGAGCAACGCAGACGAGCACCTGCTCGCCGGGCTCGAAGTACTGGCCCGGCTGGATAATCGCAGCGCTCTGGCGAGCTACTCCGGGCCGCAACTGCACCTGCTGGCCGAGCAGGATGCCCTGGTGCCGGCGGCAGCCGGCGAAGCCTTGTTGGCGCTGCTGCCGGCTGGCGAGGTGGACGTGCTGGAAGGTTGCAGCCATGCCTTCGTGCTGGAGCAGGCTGCCAGCGTCGCCGCCCTGATGCTCGACTTCATCCGCGAGGCTGCCGATGGCGACCTGTAGGGTGCGCCCTGCGCACCGGCTGCCTGAATCTCAGGAAGCTCCGCCCGGGTTGCTGCCGGACAAACGCCAGGTAGCGGCGTCCTTCTCCCGGGCGGCGGCCAGCTACGATGCCGTCGCCGAATTGCAGCGCCGTGTCGGTGGCGAGTTGCTGGCGCGCTTGCCGACGGATGTGCAGCCAAGGCGTTGGCTGGATCTGGGCAGCGGCACCGGCCATTTCACCCGGGCCTTGGCCGCGCGCTTCGACGGCACCGAAGGCCTGGCCCTGGATATCGCCGAAGGTATGTTGCGCCACGCCAGGCCCCAGGGGGGCGCTACGCATTTCATCGCTGGCGATGCCGAGGCGCTGCCCTTGCAGGACGCCTGCCTCGACCTGCTGTTCTCCAGCCTGGCGCTGCAATGGTGCGCCGACTTCGCCCTGGTGCTGCAGGAGGCCGCGCGGGTCTTGCAGCCAGGTGGTGTGCTGGCCTTTTCCAGCCTGTGCGTCGGTACCCTGCAGGAGTTGCGCGACAGTTGGCAGGCGGTCGATGGCTTCGTCCACGTCAATCGTTTCCGACACTTCGAGGATTACCAGCGTCTGTGCGCAGCCAGCGAGCTGCAGGTGCTGAGCCTGCAACGCCAGGCCCAGCGCCTGCATTTTGCCGATTTGCGCAGCCTGACCCGTTCGCTCAAGGACATCGGCGCGCACAACCTCAACCCCGGCCGCCCGGATGGCCTCACCGGCCGCGCACGCATCGCCGCGCTGCTGGCGGCCTACGAGCGTTATCGCGAGACAGACGGCCTGCCGGTCACCTACCAGGTGGTCTATGGCGTCCTGCGCAAACCCCACTGACCCAGCCTGCGAGAGTCCCCCATGCCCCGTGCCTATTTCGTCACCGGCACCGACACCGAGATCGGCAAGACCACCATCGCCGCCGGCTTGCTGCATGCCGCGCGCCTGCGCGGCCTGAGTACCGCAGCGGCCAAGCCGGTGGCCTCCGGCTGCGTGATGACGGTGCAGGGGCTGCGCAACGACGACGCCCTGACCTTGCTCGGTGAGTGCTCGCTGGCGCTGCGTTACGAGGAGGTCAACCCGCTGGCCTTCGCCCCGGCCATCGCCCCGCATCTGGCGGCGCGCGAAGCCGGTGTGTTGCTGGATGTCACCACGCTGCAAAAGGCGGTGCAGGCCGTGCTCGACCGTGACGCGGATTTCACCCTGGTGGAAGGCGCAGGTGGCTGGCGCGTGCCGCTGGCCGGGCAGCAGACCCTGTCCGATCTGCCCGTGGCCTTGAACCTGCCGGTGATTCTGGTGGTGGGCGTGCGCCTCGGTTGCATCAACCACGCGGTGCTCAGTGCCGAGGCCATCGCCCGTGACGGCCTGCATCTGGCGGGTTGGGTGGCCAATATCGTCGATCCTGATACCTCGCGCCTTGCGGACAACCTCGCGACCCTGGGCGAACGCCTGCTAGCCCCCTGTCTGGGGCAGGTGCCCTGGCTGGCGCAACCCACGCCGGCAGCGGTGGCTGAGCACCTGTGCCTTGATGGCCTGTCGCTATCGTAATAAGCGGTAACGCGACCATAGCCATTTCTCTGTACATTTTTTAGGCAGTTTCTGCTTCAATACAGCTCATCAGCTTCCAACCCCGCGAGGGCGCTCATATGGAAATTTCTTCTAGCGCATTCAGTTCCGGCCTCAGTGGCATTCAGTCCGGTCAGCGCCGCGCTGAGCAAGCCGCCGTCGAAATTGCCGGCAACAGCCTGCCCGCTGCCCAGCCGGCGAACCCGAACCCTGCGCAGAATCAGGTCAATCCGACCCGGCAGAGCGCCGAGCCGACCAGCCCCGATCTGACCGAAAGCCTGGTCTCGCTGCGCGTTGCCGAAAACGAAGTCCGTGCCAACTCCAAGGTGGTCAAGACCGCCGACGAGGCGTTGGGCACCCTGATCGATACCCGCGCCTGACGGCGGCGGCCTCGTGCCCCGCTCGTTGGCTGTCATGCGGGAAGGCAGGCGCAGATGCAGATTGCCAGCAGTACCGCCTATATCCCCGCCCAGCCGTTAGCCTCAGCGGCACGGCCGCTTCCTTCCGACGCCACTCCCGATCTCGCCCGTTCCGATCTGGCTCCGGCCGCGCCGACGCAGGAGGCGCAGGCCGATAATGCCGCTTCGCCCCGCGAAGAGGCCGATCAGTCCCCTACAGATGGGCAGTCCGCCAGGCGCGAGCAGCAACTGCGCCAGGAACAAGCCGAAATCTCCCAACTGAGCCGCCGTGACCGCGAGGTGCGTGCGCACGAGCAGGCGCACGCTGCCGTGGGTGGGCAATACGCCGGTGCCCCCACGTACGACTTCAAGCGTGGGCCCGATGGCCAGCGTTATGCGATATCCGGTGAAGTCAGCATCGACGTCAGCCCGGTGCCCAACGATCCCGCAGCGACCCTGCAGAAAATGGAAATCGTCCGGCGTGCTGCGCTGGCCCCGGCCGAACCTTCCGCCCAGGATCTGAGCGTTGCCGCCATGGCCCAGGCTCAGGCGGCCCAGGCGCGCGTGGAATTGGCACAACAGCGTCGCGAAGAAGCCACCGAAGCCAGCGACGAAACGCAGCAGGGCAAGGAGCCGGCGGCGGATGGCGAGAAGCCCGCCAGCGGCGATTCCCAGCAGCCCTCCACGGCAGCGCCTAGTCTTGAGCTATACCGGCGTATCGGCGCCGAGCAGACGGTGGTATCGCGTATCGATCAGGTCGCCTGACCGGCCGAATGCCAGCGCTTGACAAAGGGGGAGCCCTAAACGTATGTTTCAAACGCCTGTTTGATTGCCGGCCCGCTTTCTGTGGCTAGGCAGCCGGGAGCGATCCCGCAGAGACCGAGAATCCGGTCATCCTGACAACTGACTCCATCGCAGAGGTTTACCGTTATGCCTGACTACAAGGCCCCCTTGCGTGACATTCGTTTCGTTCGTGACGAGCTGCTGGGCTATGAAGCTCACTATCAGAGCCTGCCAGGTTGTCAGGACGCCACCCCGGACATGGTCGACGCCATCCTCGAAGAGGGCGCCAAGTTCTGCGAGCAGGTACTGGCTCCGCTGAACCGCGTGGGTGACACCGAAGGCTGCACCTGGAGCGAGTCCGGCGTGAAGACCCCGACCGGCTTCAAGGAAGCCTATCAGCAGTTCGTCGAAGGTGGCTGGCCGAGCCTGGCGCACAGCGTCGAGCACGGTGGCCAGGGCCTGCCGGAATCCCTCGGCCTGGCCGTCAGCGAGATGGTCGGCACCGCCAACTGGGCCTGGGGCATGTACCCCGGTCTGTCCCATGGTGCGATGAACACCATCGAATCCCATGGCACCGACGAGCAGAAGCACACCTACCTGACCAAGCTGGTGTCCGGCGAGTGGACCGGCACCATGTGCCTGACCGAGCCGCATTGCGGCACCGACCTGGGCATGCTGCGCACCAAGGCCGAACCTCAGGCCGACGGCACCTACAAGGTCAGCGGTACCAAGATCTTCATTTCCGCGGGTGAGCACGACATGGCCGAGAACATCGTGCACATCGTGCTGGCGCGCCTGCCCGATGCACCGGCCGGTACCAAGGGTATCTCCCTGTTCATCGTGCCCAAGTTCCTGCCCAATGCCGAAGGCGGCGTGGGTGAGCGCAACGCCGTGGCCTGTGGCTCCATCGAGCACAAGATGGGCATTCACGGCAACGCCACCTGCGTGATGAACTTCGATGGCGCCACCGGCTTCCTCATCGGCCCGGCCAACAAGGGCCTGAACTGCATGTTCACCTTCATGAACACCGCTCGCCTGGGCACCGCGCTGCAAGGCCTGGCCCATGCCGAAGCCGGTTTCCAGGGTGGCATCAAGTACGCACGCGAGCGTCTGCAGATGCGTTCGCTGACCGGCCCGAAAGCGCCGGACAAGGCGGCTGACCCGATCATCGTGCACCCCGACGTGCGCCGCATGCTGCTGACCATGAAGGCCTTCGCCGAAGGCAACCGCGCCATGGTCTACTTCACCGCCAAGCAGGTGGACGTGGTCAAGTACAGCCAGAACGAAGAAGAGAAGAAGGCCGCTGACGAACTGCTGGCCTTCCTCACCCCGATCGCCAAGGCCTTCATGACCGAAGTGGGCTTCGAGTCTGCCTCCCACGGCATGCAGATCTACGGTGGCCACGGCTTCATCGCCGAGTGGGGCATGGAGCAGAACCTGCGCGACTGCCGCATCTCCATGATGTACGAAGGCACCACCGGCATTCAGGCGCTCGACCTGCTGGGCCGCAAGGTGCTGATGACTCAGGGCGGCGCGCTGAAGAACTTCACCAAGATCGTGCACAAGTTCTGCCAGGCCAACGAAGGCAACGAAGCCGTCAAGGAATTCGTCGAGCCGCTGGCCAAGCTGAACAAGGAGTGGGGCGACGTCACCATGAAGATCGGCATGGCGGCGATGAAGGATCGCGAGGAAGTCGGGGCCGCTTCGGTGGATTACCTGATGTACTCCGGTTATGCCTGCCTGGCCTACTTCTGGGCCGACATGGCGCGTGTGGCCGCCGAGAAACTGGCAGCCGGCGAAGGCGATGCCGCGTTCTATCAGGCCAAGCTGCAGACTGCGCGCTTCTACTTCGCGCGCATCCTGCCGCGTACCCGCACCCATGTCGAAGCCATGCTTTCGGGTGCCAGCAACCTGATGGACATGGACGAAGAGCACTTCGCGCTCGGCTTCTAAGTTTCAGCCTGCTGCAAGAGGAGCGCCGCCCATTGGGCGGCGTTCCCGTTTCTGCCTTAGCAGGCTGTTGAAAAACTACCTCGGCTTTGGCTTCCTGCGTCGCTCTACCTCCTGCATCCATGCAGTCGTGCGTTGGCAATACTGCGTTAAAAACAGCCTCAAAATGCTCATTTACAGCACGTAAACTCCGCTTTTTCGGCTGTTTGATTCGCTAGCGCTCACCCTTCGGGCCAGCCGTTGGCTGTTACTCCCGTTGGTCGTTGCGCCTTGTCTTGCCTGCCTCGCTTACGTTTTTCAACGGCCTGCTAGGAATGTCGCATTCCGTCGCTGTTTTCCTCCTGGGAAGCAGGCAGAATGCTTGTATCTTCCATCTCGGGTGCCGCCGTGATTCGTCTGGCCCGCTTGCGCTTCAGCCATTTCGTCTCGTCGTTGCCGTTTCTGCTCGGTGGCATGGTGGCCGCGCGCCTGCCCGTGCTCAACGAGTTCTTCATTTCCCTGTTCAACGTGTTGCCGACCCTGTTGTTGCTGCTCGGTGGCGCCTTCTGCATGGTCTATGGTCGGCAGCGCGAAGTGGTGCTGCTGGCGCTGCTCTATATCGGCTACTTCCTGCTCGATATCCAGGTCGATCACTTCCGCGAGCATGGTCAGGTGCGCAGCGATGCGGTGCTGGTGTTCCATCTGATCTGCCTGCTGCTGCCTGCGCTCTATGCCCTGTATGGCTGCTGGCAGGAGCGCTCGCACCTGCTGCAGGATCTGTTCGCCCGGGCACTGGTGCTGCTGGCGGTCGGCGCGGTGGCGCTCGGCCTGGCGCGACGCTATCCGCAGGGCATCGCCGACTGGCTGGTGCAGGTGCACTGGCCGGCGCTGCACGGTAGCTGGATGAGCCTGGCGCAACTGAGCTATGGCATGTTCCTGATCGCCTTCATCGCCCTGTCGGTGCAGTACCTGCGTCTACCCAGGCCGCTGCATGCCGCGCAACTGGTGGGGCTGCTCGGCCTGCTGTGGATGCTGCCGCAGGTGTTTATCCTGCCCCATGCATTGCAGGTGATGAGCAGCATGGTGATGCTCGTGCTGGTCGCCGCCGTGGCTCACGAGGCCTACCAGATGGCCTTTCGCGACGAACTCACCGGCCTGCCCGGGCGCCGTGCCCTCAACGAGCGCCTGCAGCGTCTGGGGCGTGACTACGTGATCGTCATGGTCGACGTCGATCATTTCAAGAAATTCAACGACACCCACGGCCATGACGTCGGCGATCAGGTGCTGCGCCTGGTCGCCAGTCTGCTGCGCAAGGTGGGCGGCGGTGGCAAGGCCTATCGTTATGGCGGCGAGGAGTTCACCTTGCTCTTTCCCGGCAAGAGTCTGGAGCAGTGCATGCCGCACATGGAGGCGGTGCGTCTGGCCATCGAGCAGTACCGCATGCAGTTGCGTGACAAGCAGAATCGGCCGCGCGACGATCGTCAGGGCAAGCAACATCGTACCGGCAAGAGTGCCAACGAGGTTTCGGTGACCGTGAGCATGGGCGCGGCCGAGCGCCAGGCGCAGCAGCGCCGCCCGCAGGAGGTGATCAAGGAGGCGGACAAGGCCCTGTACAGTGCCAAGGCGGCCGGGCGCAACTGCATTCGTAGTGCCGCGCAGCGACGTGGCGCGGTGCGTGTGGTGGTGGACGGGGACTGAATCGGGCGGCGTTCTCCCGTGCTGGCAAAACGCATACTGATGCTGGATCACTGGTCACAACACGACCCTATGTGTCTGTCGAGTTGTTGTATTAAGCTCGGCCTTCTGTCGTCAGTCCGTTTCCCGAGGATATGCCATGGCCGATTACAAAGCCCCCCTGCGCGACATGCGCTTCGTGCTCAATGAAGTATTCGAGGTCTCCAAGCTCTGGGCCGAGCTGCCGGCCCTGGCCGAGGTGGTGGACGAAGACACCGCCAATGCCATTCTCGAAGAGGCCGGCAAGGTCACTGCCGGCAGCATCGCCCCGCTGAACCGCAGCGGCGACGAGGAAGGCTGTTCCTGGGACAACGGCGTGGTGAAGACCCCGGCCGGCTTCCCCGAGGCCTACCGCACATACGCCGAAGGCGGCTGGGTCGGTGTCGGTGGTTCGCCGGAGTTCGGCGGCATGGGCATGCCCAAGGTGATCGGCGCCCAGGTCGAGGAAATGGTCAACTCGGCTAGCCTGTCCTTCGGCCTGTACCCGATGCTGACCGCTGGCGCCTGCCTGTCGATCCTCAACCACGCCAGCGAGGAACTGAAGGCGCAATACCTGCCGAACATGTATGCCGGCGTATGGGCCGGCTCCATGTGCCTGACCGAGCCGCACGCTGGCACTGACCTGGGCATCATTCGTACCAAGGCCGAACCCCAGGCCGATGGCAGTTACAAGATCAGCGGCACCAAGATCTTCATCACCGGCGGTGAGCACGATCTGACCGAGAACATCATTCACCTGGTATTGGCCAAGCTGCCGGACGCACCGGCCGGCCCGAAAGGCATCTCGCTGTTCCTGGTGCCGAAGATCATGGTCAATGCCGACGGCTCGCTGGGTGAGAAGAACGCCCTCGGTTGCGGCTCCATCGAACACAAGATGGGCATCAAGGCCTCGGCCACCTGCGTGATGAACTTCGACGGCGCCACCGGTTACCTGGTGGGCGAAGTGAACAAGGGCCTGGCGGCCATGTTCACCATGATGAACTACGAACGTCTGGGCGTCGGCATTCAGGGCCTGTCCCTCGGCGAGCGTAGCTACCAGAGCGCCATCGAATACGCCCGCGAGCGCATCCAGAGCCGCGCGCCGACCGGCCCGGTGGCCAAGGACAAGGCGGCCGACCCGATCATCGTGCATCCGGACGTGCGCCGCATGCTGCTGACCATGAAGGCGCTCAACGAGGGTGGTCGTGCCTTCTCCAGCTACGTCGCCATGCAGCTCGATACCGCCAAGTACAGCGAGGACAAGGCCACCGCCCAGCGCGCCGACGAACTGGTGGCGCTGCTCACCCCGGTGGCCAAGGCCTTCCTCACCGACATGGCGCTGGAAACCACCGTACATGGCCAGCAGATCTTCGGTGGCCACGGTTTCATCCGCGAGTGGGGCCAGGAGCAGCTGGTGCGCGACTGCCGTATCACCCAGATCTACGAAGGCACCAACGGCATTCAGTCGCTGGATCTGATGGGGCGCAAGATCGTCGGCAGCGGCGGTAGCTTCTACAAGCACTTCGCCGACGAGATCAAGGCCTTCGTCGCCTCGGCTGACGCTTCCCTGGCCGAGTTCACCCAGCCGTTGGCGGCTGCCGTGGAGAACCTCGACGGGCTGACCACCTGGGTGCTGGAGCAGGCCAAGAACAACCCCAACGAGATCGGTGCGGCCTCGGTCGAATACCTGCAGGTCTTCGGCTACACCGCCTACGCCTACATGTGGGCGCTGATGGCGCGTGCCGCGCTGGGCAAGGAAGGGCAGGATGAGTTCTACGCCAGCAAGCTGGGCACCGCGCGTTTCTTCTTTGCGCGTCTGCTGCCGCGCATTCATTCGCTGAGTGCGTCGGTCAAGGCGGGTAGCGAGTCGCTGTATCTGCTGGATGCTGCGCAGTTCTGAGCACTGTCGCTGTGTCCCGAACCCCGGCCTTCGCGCCGGGGTTTTTTATGGGTTATTCGTGCGGCTCACGGGGAAGTCAGTCTTGATACTGGACTGGCAAGTTTGTGTGTTGGTTTCGGTTGTTTCGGTGTTCAAGCTGCTTATTGGCGTTTAGCTGACGTCTCCTGTTTCGCCCCCGGCGACCTTCTTTTGTCAGACGCCACAAAAGAAGGCAAAAAGGCTTGGCCCCGCCATCCGGCCCCGGCTGCGCCGGGGTTCGTTCGCTCCATCGTCGCTCCGAGGGTCGGCGTACATGGGCCATCCCTGGCCCATTACGCCTCTCGCCGCATCCCTGCGGCTCGCCCCTCTGCGCAACGATTCCACTCACCCTCCTGAAGGGGCCATTCGCGCGCCTGAACGACCTGGCATTCCAAGGTATGCCAGGCATGCTCTGGTAGCTATGAAGTTGCGATGTGGTCGTGGAGTTAAACCAAAACTTTCATTCGCGCAGGGAGTACGGGACGTAGGTTGTGGTGCCGAACTCGGCATGGCCCGGCGGACTGTTCGCTGGCGCTCCTGAGTCCGCCCTACGGCTGACGTCATATTCAAGTACTCCACACTAATTCTGGGTTACCTAGGGTTCAGGCGCGTGCAGAGCCCGCCCAGGAGGGCGAACGGAATCGTCGTGGAAGAGGTTGAGCGACATGGATGTCGCGAAAGCCACGATGGGCCATGGATGGCCCACCGTGGCGGGCCTCTGGAGCGGCGATGGAGTGAGCGAACCCTGGCGCAGCCAGGGCCGGATGAAAGGGCGGAGGGTTTGGTTACTTTGCCCGCAAAGTGACTCGCCTGGGAAGGCGAAACCAAAAACAGCACACAGAAACGCGGCAATGCGGAACAAACACCCGAACAGCCAGCAAGCCAACACAAACTTGCCAGTCCGGCATCAACCAAGCATTCCCTCTAAAAGGCGCTGACCTTTCTATATTCAGGGGCTGCGTTCCTGTCGCCAGGCAGGGCGGCTGGTCGTGGACTGACGCGGTAGGCTTATTTCTTTTAATGTATATACATATAGTTCTTGGCCTTCGTCTCCAGGGATGTCCTTCCTGCAGCAGACACTGAGAAATTTTCTGTGATGCATGGCTTATCGGAGATTGTCGATCCAGACGGATGTTGCTTGACGTCCATTCAACTCACTCATAATGTATATACAAATAAAGCCTGGAGAATCCCATGCCGATGCAACCCACCGCGAAACAGCTCTGGCGCGATGTGCAGGTCTTCGATGGCCTGGCGCAGTTGGACGAGGCGATGAATGTGCTGGTCGAGGACGGTTGCATTGCCGGCCTGTGGCCGTCGTGCACCTTCGACGAGGCGCTGGCTGAGGGCGCGGTCGAAGCAGGGCGTGGCGGCGTGATGACTCCCGGCCTGGTCGATTGCCACACCCACCTGGTCTACGCCGGCAATCGTGCCGGTGAATTCGAGCAGCGTCTGGAAGGCGTCAGCTACGAAACCATCGCCCGCAATGGCGGTGGCATCATCAGCAGCGTGCGCGCCACCCGCGCCGCCAGCGAGGACGAACTGATCGCCGCCAGCCTGCTGCGTCTCGATGCGTTGCTGGCCGATGGCGTTACCACGCTGGAGATCAAGTCCGGCTACGGCCTGACCCTTGCCGACGAACTGAAGATGCTGCGCGTGGCCCGTCGCCTCGGCGAGATGCGTCCGGTGCGGGTGCTGACCACGCTGCTCGGCGCCCATGCCCTGCCGCCGGAATATGCCGGCCGCGCCGATGACTACGTCAGCCTGGTCTGCGACGAGATGATCCCGGCCGCTGCTCGTGAAGGGCTGGCCGATGCGGTGGACGTGTTCTGCGAGGGTATCGGCTTTTCCCCGGCGCAGTGCGAGCGCATCTATCAGGCAGCCCAGGCCCACGGTCTGGCGATCAAGGCGCATGCCGAGCAACTGTCCAACCTCGGCGGCAGTGCCCTGGCTGCAAGCTATGGCGCGCTGTCCGCCGACCATATCGAATACCTCGACGAAGCCGGTGTGCGCGCCATGGCCGAGGCGGGCACCGTAGCGGTGCTGCTGCCCGGCGCCTTCCACGTGCTGCGCGAAACCCAGCTGCCGCCCATCGAACTGCTGCGCCAGTACGGTGTGCCCATGGCCGTGGCCAGCGACGCCAACCCCGGCACCTCGCCGATTTGCATGCCGACCCTGATGGCCAACCTGGCCTGCACCCTGTTTCGCCTCACCCCGCGTGAAGCGCTGGCTGGCATGACCGCCCATGGTGCCCGCGCCCTTGGTCTGCCCGACCTGGGCCGCATCGCCGTCGGCGCGCCGGCGGATCTGTGCCTGTGGGATATCCAGCAACCGGCCGAACTGGCCTACGCGGTGCAGGCCGGGCGCCTGCGCCAGCGAGTGTTCAACGGAGTCGTGACCTATGCTCGCTGATCGTCACAGCATGGCCGCCTGGAGCGGCCGTACCGACCCGGAAACCGACAGCGCGCGTTGGCACCAGCGCATCCAGGCGCTGGCCGAAAACAGCCAACCTGGCCTGGCTCTGCTCGGTTTCGCCTGCGATGAAGGTGTGCGTCGCAACCATGGCCGCGTCGGCGCTGCCACTGCGCCGCAAAGCGTGCGCAAGGCCCTGGCCAACCTGGCCTGGCATCGTCAGGCGCCGGCCTATGACGCCGGTGACGTCACCTGCGAGGACGGCGACCTGGAAGCCGCCCAGGCGCGCCTCGGCCAAAATGTCTGCGCACTGCTGGACGCCGGCCATCTGCCGCTGGTGATCGGTGGTGGGCATGAAGTGGCCTTCGGCAGCTGGTCGGGCCTGGCGGAGCACCTGAGCGGCCAAACCGCCCCACGTATCGGCATCGTCAATTTCGACGCCCATTTCGACCTGCGCGACCCGGCCCATGTGCATTCCTCCGGCACGCCTTTCGCGCAGATCGCCGAGCAGTGCGCCGCACGCGGCTGGCCGTTCCGCTACGCCTGCCTCGGCGTCAGCCGCGCCAGCAACACCCGCGCGCTGTTTGCCCGCGCCGCCGAGCTGAACGTGCTGGTGCGCGAGGATCATGAAGTTCGCGAGTCGACCCTCGATGCCATCGGTGCCGAGCTGGACGCCTTCGCTGCCGAGTGCGACGCGCTCTACCTGACCATCGATATCGACGTGCTGCCGGCCTGCGAAGCGCCGGGCGTCAGCGCGCCGGCCGCCCGTGGCGTGCGCCTGGAGTTGCTCGAGCCGCTGCTCGAACGGCTCAAGGCCAGCGGCAAGCTGCGCCTGGCCGACCTGGCCGAGCTCAATCCCGAATACGACATCGACAACCGCGCCGCCAAGGTGGCGGCGCGGCTGATTCATCTGCTCAGCCTCTGAGCCCCGAACAACAAGAGGAAACCGCTGTGACCAGCAAATATCGCGACACCGAAATCCGCGCCCCGCGCGGCACCACGCTCACCGCCAAGAGCTGGCTGACCGAAGCGCCGCTGCGCATGCTGATGAACAACCTCGACCTGGACGTGGCCGAGAACCCCAAGGAGCTGGTGGTGTACGGCGGCATCGGCCGCGCCGCGCGTAACTGGGAGTGCTACGACAAGATTGTCGAGAGCCTGACCAAGCTGAACGACGACGAAACCCTGCTGGTGCAGTCCGGCAAGCCGGTCGGCGTGTTCAAGACCCACAGCAACGCGCCGCGCGTGCTGATCGCCAACTCCAACCTGGTGCCGCACTGGGCGAGCTGGGAGCACTTCAACGAGCTGGATGCCAAGGGCCTGGCCATGTACGGCCAGATGACCGCCGGTAGCTGGATCTACATTGGCAGCCAGGGCATCGTTCAGGGCACCTATGAAACCTTCGTCGAAGCCGGTCGCCAGCACTACGCCGGCAACCTCAAGGGCCGCTGGGTGCTGACCGCTGGCCTCGGTGGCATGGGCGGTGCCCAGCCGCTGGCCGCCACCCTGGCCGGCGCCTGCTCGCTGAACATCGAATGCCAGCAGAGCAGCATCGACTTCCGCCTGCGTAGCCGTTACGTCGACGAGCAGGCTACGGATCTGGACGACGCCCTGGCGCGCATCGCCAAGTACACCGCAGAAGGCAAGGCCATCTCCGTCGCCCTGTTGGGCAACGCTGCCGAGATCCTGCCGGAACTGGTCAAGCGCGGGGTTCGCCCGGATATGGTCACCGACCAGACCAGCGCCCACGACCCGCTCAACGGCTACCTGCCGATCGGCTGGAGCTGGGCCGAATACAAGGATCGTGCAGCCACCGACCCGGCGGGTGTGGTCAAGGCCGCCAAACAGTCCATGGCCGTGCACGTTCAGGCCATGCTCGACTTCCAGAAAATGGGCGTGCCGACCTTCGACTACGGCAACAACATCCGCCAGATGGCGAAAGAGGAGGGCGTGGCCAACGCCTTCGACTTCCCCGGCTTCGTCCCGGCCTATATCCGCCCGTTGTTCTGCCGTGGCATCGGCCCGTTCCGCTGGGCGGCGCTGTCTGGCAACCCCGAGGACATCTACAAGACCGATGCCAAGGTCAAGGAGTTGATCCCCGACGACGCCCACCTGCACCGCTGGCTGGACATGGCCCGCGAGCGCATCGCCTTCCAGGGCCTGCCGGCGCGTATCTGCTGGGTCGGCCTGGGCCAGCGCGCCAAGCTCGGCCTGGCCTTCAACGAGATGGTGCGTTCCGGTGAGCTGAGTGCGCCCATCGTCATCGGCCGCGACCATCTGGACAGCGGCTCGGTGTCCAGCCCCAATCGCGAGACCGAAGCGATGCAGGACGGCTCCGATGCTGTGTCCGACTGGCCGCTGCTCAACGCCCTGCTCAATACCGCCAGCGGCGCCACCTGGGTGTCGCTGCACCATGGCGGCGGCGTGGGCATGGGCTTCTCCCAGCATTCGGGTATGGTCATCGTCTGCGATGGCACCGACGAAGCCGCCGCGCGCATTGCCCGCGTGCTGACCAACGACCCGGGCACCGGGGTGATGCGTCATGCCGATGCCGGTTACCAGATCGCCATCGACTGTGCCAAGGAGCAGGGGTTGAACCTGCCGATGATCGGTTAAGACAAGTTCGACGCCGGCCCTATGGGCCGGCGCATCAATCACTGCACGTATCGCGACTTCAGCCATTATTCGGCTCTGCTTCGCCAGGCGCGAACTCACCCCGTGGAAGAACAGAACATGAACACCCTGAACCTGAAACCCGGTCAACTGACCCTGGCCGACCTGCGCGCCGCCTACCAGGCCCCCGTGCATCTGACTCTGGACGCCAGCGCTTATCAGGCCATCGACGCCAGCGTCGCCTGCGTCAACCAGATCATTGCCGAGGGCCGCACCGCCTACGGCATCAACACCGGTTTCGGCCTGCTGGCCTCGACCCGTATCGCCAACGACGATCTGGAAAAGCTGCAGCGTTCGCTGGTGCTGTCCCACGCTGCCGGCATCGGCGAGCCGCTGAGCGACGCCATGGTGCGCCTGATCATGCTGCTCAAGATCAACAGCCTGGCGCGTGGTTTCTCCGGCATCCGCCGCCAGGTGATCGAGGCGCTGATCGCCCTGGTCAACGCCGAGGTCTACCCGCATATCCCCCTGAAAGGCTCGGTCGGCGCCTCCGGTGACCTGGCGCCGCTGGCGCATATGTCTCTGGTGCTGCTCGGCGAAAGCCAGGCGCGGCACAAGGGCCAATGGCTGCCGGCCAGCGAGGCGCTGGCCATCGCCGGCCTGGAGCCGATGACCCTGGCCGCCAAGGAGGGCCTGGCCCTGCTCAACGGCACCCAGGTGTCCACCGCCTACGCCCTGCGCGGCCTGTTCGAGGGTGAAGATCTGTACGCCGCCGCCAGCGTCTGCGGCGCGCTCAGTGTCGAGGCGCTGTTGGGTTCGCGCTCGCCCTTCGATGCGCGCATCCATGCTGCCCGTGGCCAGCGCGGGCAGATCGACGCGGCGGCCGCCTTCCGCCATCTGCTGGGTGACAGCAGCGAGATCGGCCGCTCCCACGCCGCCTGCGACAAGGTGCAGGACCCGTACTCACTGCGCTGCCAGCCGCAGGTCATGGGCGCCTGCCTGACCCAGTTGCGCCAGGCCGCCGAAGTGCTGGCCGTCGAGGCCAACGCGGTATCGGACAACCCGCTGGTGTTCGCCGCCGAAGGCGAGGTGATTTCCGGGGGCAACTTCCACGCCGAGCCGGTGGCCATGGCTGCCGACAATATCGCCCTGGCCATCGCCGAGATCGGCTCGCTGTCCGAGCGCCGCATCTCGCTGATGATGGACAAGCACATGTCGCAACTGCCGCCATTCCTGGTGGCCAATGGCGGGGTCAACTCCGGCTTCATGATCGCCCAGGTTACCGCCGCCGCCCTGGCCAGCGACAACAAGGCGCTGGCCCACCCACACAGCGTCGACAGCCTGCCCACTTCGGCCAACCAGGAAGATCACGTGTCCATGGCGCCGGGCGCCGGCAAGCGTCTGTGGGAAATGGCCGCCAATACCCGTGGCATCCTCGCCGTGGAATGGCTGGGCGCCTGCCAGGGGCTGGACTTCCGCGAAGGTCTGAAGAGCACGCCGGCTCTGGAGCAGGCCCGGCAGGCGCTGCGCGCCAAGGTGCCGTACTATGTCGAGGATCGCTTCTTCGCCCCGGACATCGCCGCCGCCGACGAGCTGCTGGCCGAGCGCGTGCTGACGCCGTTGCTGCCGGCTGGCATGTTGCCTTCCGTGAGCTGAACTGCGTAGCCCGGATGTAATCCGGGGCCTGGGTTTGAGGCTCCCGGATTGCATCCGGGCTACGGTGCTGGGAGCGGAGCGCTTGGCTCCGCTATCATCCGCGCACTCGGTCTTGCCAAGGAGCTTTCGTGACCACCACCCCGCGCTACAAGGCCATCGAGGCATTCCTGCTGGAGCGCATCCAGAGTGGCGCGTTTCCGGTCAATCATCAGATTCCACCGGAGGAGCAACTGGCGCGCGACTTCGGCGTCAGCCGCATGACCGCCAACAAGGCCATCCAGAACCTGGTGCAGCAGGGCTACCTGATGCGCCAGGCGGGTCTGGGCACCTTCGTCACTGACCGCAAGGCCGAGTCGCCGCTGCATGAGGTGATGAACATCGCCAGCGAAGTGCGCGGACGCGGCCATATTTATGCCAACCGTGTGCTGCGCTGCGAAGCCATTGCCGCCGATGACGAGGTGGCCCTGCGCCTTGGCGTGCGCCTCGGCAGCGAGGTGTTCCACAGCGTGCTGGTGCACCTGCAGGACGGCCTGCCGATCCAGCTCGAGGATCGCTTCGTCAACCCGCGCTGGGTGCCTGACTACCTGCAGACCGACTTCAGCCAGCGCACGCCCAACGAGGTGCTGGTGGCCAGCAGCCCGATGTCGGACGTGGAGCATGTGGTCGAGGCCGTGCTGGTGGATGGGCAGACGGCCGAACACCTGCAGATCGACCCGGCCATGCCCTGCCTCAGCGTGATCCGCCGCACCTGGTCCGGCGATCACCTGATCAGCTACGCGCGGTTGATCCACCCCGGCGAGCGCTACAAGCTGCGCTCGCTGCACAAGCGGCGAGGATGACCGCTGTAGGGTGCGCCGTGCGCACCACGCCCTCGGTTGCCGGTGGTGCGCACAGCGCACCCTACGTGGCGGCGATATCGAAAACAGCGAGACCTCAATCGCCGATCAACTGATCCACCAGTGAAGGATCGTCGATAAAGCGATTGCGCGTGCCCTGCAGTGCCTCGATCCGATCATTGCGCGCACGTTCGTCATCGTCCGGTGGATCCAGTCGGTGCCAGGCCTTGTACATCGGCACCAGGCCGACGATGGGCAAGTCGTACTCGACGTGCATGTAGAAGATCGCCCGAGCGATATTGCCTTTGGCTTCGTCACGCGGTTCCACCAACTGGTAGCTGGTCTTCATGTCGCAGTCGATATCGGCGAAGGCGCTTGGCACCTCGTCGTTAAGTTCGGCGAATTGCGCGTTGCGCCGCTTCAGTTCGACCCGCGCGAGGGCCGGGTAATGGTTGTGCAGATCCGCCTCGATGTAGGGATAGCGCGGATTCATGATGGTGCATTGGCGTTCGGTGATGCAGCGCATCGCGCGCTTGAGCTGCTTGATGCTGTAGATCGGGCTGGCGACCAGAGTACCGTCTTCACCGGTGAAGGTCTTACCGCAATAGAGCGTGCTGCCACCCTGGCCGTAGAGCTCTTTCCAGAAGGCCTGGGCGATGGCCTGTTTGGGGTCACTTAGCTGATTCTGGCCACCGGCCAGGACGGCAGTGCCGATGCAGGTTGCCAGGCAACCCAGAAGCAGGGTGACGACGCGCATGCTCTAGCCTCGGTGACCGCCGTGGTCGGTGGTCTGTTGTTGTTCTGCGACGCAGGCAGTCTAGCAAGAGGCTTGTAGGGAATAAACGCGCCTCGCCCATAGCCAATCCTAGGGTATGGCTCGCCATGCTGCGGGCTGGGTCACGGCTCGATCGTGAAGGCGTCGTGGTTCGAGGTCATGTAAGCCATGGCTTACATGCTGTCGCGAAGATCGCTGCTTTCGGATCATTCGGTACGGGCGTACTGTGCACCCCATGGATTCGGCGCAGGAAGCGCATCGACGATCAAGGACACACTGGACAGCCACCAGGATGGTGAGCAGATCAAGGACGTCAGGACAACAGTCTGCAGAACCCCGCTAACGCGGGGTTTTCTTTTTTGGGCTTCCCATGACGGTCAGGCTGCCGCCTGTCCCGCCATTCGCTGCTCGAACCACTCCAGTGTTTCGTCCCACAGACGCTGCGCTGCCGGACGGAAATAGCCCATGTGCCCGATGGTGCCCAGGCCCTCTGCCTGCGAGTCCAGCGTGCGCGCCTGGTACGGTGCGTTGACGTAAGCGGCCATGAAAGCGTCGCGCGACGAGGGGGGCGCCCACAGGTCGTCCAGCGCGTTGAACGCCACGATGGGCGTGCGTACCTGGGCGAAACGCTCGGCCAGTCCTGGCATCTGCGGGTCGTCGAAGAAATAGCGAGGGAAGCGACACCAGCGCTTCCACTGGCGGTAGACGCCCAGCGGCAGATCCTCGCCCATGCCCAGCTTGCTCCACGCCAGATAGCCCTTGTAGCGCGTCACCAGCGGGCCTATCAGCCGCCACATGGTCAACACGCGAACCTGCTCGGCCTTGGGCATCCAGCCATGCCAGCCCGCACCAGTGCCGAAGGTATAGAAGCCGGCGACCTGGTCGTGGTTGGGCAATAGGCCGAAAGCGTGACCGCCAAAGGAATGACCGATCATGAACAACGGGCGCTCGGCATGTCGGTGCTGTTCCACGGCCGCGGCCAGATCGAGATGGGCCCAGTCCAGATAGTCCATCTCGAAACCGCGCAGGCTGGCTGGCTTCGACTGGCCGATCCCTCGATAGTCCAGGGTCAGAGTGCTGAAGCCACGACTGGCTGCGTACTCGGCAAGGCGTCGGTAGAAGCCCTGCGGTACGCCGGTGGCGCCGGCGATCAGCAACTGCGCCCGAGGCTGCTCGGCGTGATAGCAGGTGGCGGTCAGTGGGTAATCGTCCAGAGCGAGCAGAGGCTGGGTTTCGCGGCGAATGGGCGTGTTCATGGCGACAGGGACTCCATGCGGTGCTGGCGGATCAGGTGCAGCAGGGTGGTCATGGCCTGTTGCAGGGGCTCGCTGCTGCCAGCGACACGCGCTTGTAGCAGCCCCCCTTCATAGAGCGAGACGAACAAGGCAGCCAGGCCCTGTGGCTGTGGATAGGCATGACGGTGCAACTGTTGCTGCAGTGTCTGGCGAATGGCGGCGAAGGCGTTGGCCAGGGCTGCACGAATCTGGAGATCTTCCGGGCCACTTTCCAGGGCGACGGCGGCCAATGGGCAGCCTTGCTCGAAAGCGCTCTCCTGTAGCTGGCCGAGTGCATTGTGCAGCCAGCAACTCAATGCATCGAGCGGGTCGGGCTGATGCTCGAAGAGCGCGGCGAAAGCCTGCTCGGCACCTTGGCCGACGCGCTCTATGGCGGCCACCGCAAGCTCGGTCTTGCCGCCCGGAAAGTGATGGTAAAGGCTGCCCTTGGGCACATCGGCGGTGGCCAGCAGTTCGCTCAGACCGACGCCATGCAGGCCTTTGCGCTGCAGGGCGGCGATCATGACGTCGATCAGTTTGTCGCGAGTGGTGATGGTCATGGCCTGGAGTATGTAGACCGGTCGGTCTAGTGGCCAGGGTCATACCAGCCATGAATCAGGGCATATCGGCATGGAGGCGCCGCCCAGCGGGCGGCGTGATCGTTCAGGCGTGCTTGGCCACCCACGCCGCATAGGCGTCGATGAACTTCTGCAGGAAGGGCTTGATGTCGTCGCCGAGCCGGCCCTCGTCATCGAAGAAGTTGCCGGCGCCGCCGAGATAGGCCTCCGGTTGCTGCAGCACATGCACGTCGAGGAACACCAGGCACTGGCGCAGGTGGTGGTTGGCGCCGAAGCCGCCGATGGCACCGGGGGAGGCGCTGAGCACGGCGCCGGGCTTGCCACTGAAACCGCTCTGGCCATAGGGGCGCGAGCCGACGTCGATGGCATTCTTCATCGCGCCGGGTATCGAACGGTTGTATTCGGGGGTGACGAACAGCAACGCATCGGCGGCCTTCAGCTTGCTGCGGAAGGGCGCGTAGGAAGCCGGAGCGTTGTCGCCATCGGCGTCCTCGTTGTACAGCGGCAGGTCGCCGATCTCGAGGATTTCCAGCTTCAGCGAGGCGGGCGCCAGATCGGCCAATGCCTGGGCCAGCTTGCGGTTGATGGAGGCCTTGCGCAGGCTACCGACCAGGACGGCGACGTTGTAGGTCTTGCTCATGTGTACTCCAGAGGCTGTGATGGGGAATGAACAACCACTATAGACCCCGGATTTTTCAGCAGGTGCAGAGCGCCCGCCTCATCGCCCGCTGAATACGCCCAGCAGATCCTCGGTGAAGGCCTTCTGTGCCTCGCTGGCGGGATGGCCGCGGTGGCTGGCCAGATGAAATCGCACATTGAAATCCCAGGTGCCGGGCAGGGCGCGCAAGCGGCCGCGGTCGACCCAGGGCTGGGCGACATGCTCGGGCAGGTAACCCAGGTGCGCGCCGGAGAGAATGAACGCCAGGCTGCCTTCAACCTGCTCGCAGCGGGCGCTGCTGATATCGCCCTGCCAGGGTTCGTCCGCGGTAATGAAACGGTAGGGGTGCACCACGCGGTCGCAGCCCTGCAGGTCGTCGGCGCTCAGCGTTTCACGCCGGAACAGCGGATGCCGGCGCGCGCAGTACAGGCGCTGGCGCTCCTCGAACAGGGGCTGGTAATCCAGCGCCCTCTGGCTGACGGCAAAATAGCCGATGGCCAGTTGCAGTTGATCCTGCAACAGCCGCCGTTCCAGTTCGGCGGGCATGGCGCTGAGCAATTCGATCTGCACGGCCTGGTTGCGTTGGCGAAAACGCCCGATGGCCTCGCTGATGCATTCCAGTATCTCGTCTGAAAGCGCTTCGGACAGGCCAATGCGCAAGTCGCCGAGCAGCTTGTCGGCCATGCCCTGGGCCTCGCCCCTGAAGGCCTCGATGGCGACGAACAGCTTGCGCGTGGCAGCCAGCACCTGCTCGCCCTTGGGCGTCAGGCGGAAGCCGGCCTTGCCGCGTTCGCACAGGCGAAAACCCAGGCGCGTTTCCAGCTTGGCCATCTGCGTGCTGATGGTCGACTGGCCGATGCCCAGTTCGCCCTGCGCGGCACTGAAACCGCCGCTCTCCACCACGGTGACGAACAGCCGCAACAGTTGCAGATCGAGGTCACGCAGTTGGCTGAGCATGACGGCTCCATACATTGATGAATATCGATGTTGGAGTAGAGCACTTCGTATTTATCCGAAGCAACGCTGGGTGCAGGATGCCGTCATGCCCAGCCTCCAGCAGAGAGGCACGGCCCACCGCTTCTGCCCGAGGAGTCCACCATGCGTCTTGCTGCAAGCCTGCTGCTCCTGGCCATCGCCACGCCCCTGGCGGCCGAGCCCAAGCAGCTCAACCTGTACAACTGGGCCGATTACGTGGCGCCGCAGGCGCTGGCGCGCTTTCAGGCCGAGACTGGCATCCGCGTCAAATACGACACCTTCGACAGCCCTGACGTGCTGGAAGGCAAGCTACTGACCGGGGGCAGTGGTTATGACGTCGTCGTGCCCGCTTCCAGCGTCCTGGCGCGGGCGATCCAGGCCAAGGCCCTGCAACCCGTTGCTACGCTGAAGAATGCCGGCAACCTCGACCCCGAGCTGCTGGCCAAGCTGGCCAGCGTCGACCCCGGCAACCAGTATGGCGTGCCCTATACCTGGGGCACGGTGGGCTTGGCCATCAACAAGCAGGCCGTGGAGCAGCGCCTGCCCGGCGTGGCCCTGGACAGCCTCGATCTGCTGTTCAAACCCGAATACGCCAGCAAGTTGAAGGACTGTGGCATCTCCGTGCTCGATTCGCCGCAGGAGGTGGTCGCCATTGCCCTCAACTACCTGGGCAAGCCACCCTACAGGGCCAGCAGCGCCGACCTGGATGCCGCCGGCGCCTTGCTTGCCAAGTTGCAGCCGAACCTGCGCTACATCGGCAATGCCCGGCAGATCGACGACCTGGCCAAGGGCGAAACCTGCCTGGCGCTGACCTACACCGGCGACGCCGGTATGGCCGCCGCCCGTGCCGCCGAGGCGGAGCAGCCGTTCGAGGTGCTTTACCGTATTCCTCGCGAAGGCACGCTGATCTGGTTCGACACCCTGGCCATTCCCGTCGATGCGCCGCACCCGGAGAACGCTCGAGCCTTCATCGATTTCATGCTGCAGCCGGAGGCCATCGCCGAGCTGACCAACACCCTCTACTTCGCCAACGCCAACCGTGCCGCCACGCCGCTGCTGGACGAAGCGGTGCGCGGCGACCCGGATATCTACCCGCCCGAGGCCATGCGTGCGCGCCTGTTTGCCGAACAGGCGTTGAGCCTGCGCGAGCAACGCCAGCGCACCCGCCTGTGGATCGCCTTCCGCAGCCAGTATTGAGCCTGTAGGAGCGAGCTCTGCTCGCGAGCACCCCGGTGCCAAGGGTGTCGCCAGCAGGCATGCCCAGGCCCCTGCAACGACTCCTACGAAACGAGTACCCGAGCATGAACCAAGCCTTCGACAACGACCAGGCCATCACCCGCACCAGCCTCTACGGCACTGCCGCCGAGCCCACCTACGGCGGTATCACCAGCTTCATGCGCCGGCGTTACAGTCGCGACCTGTCCGGCGTGGATCTGGCCATCAGCGGCGTGCCGTTCGACACCGCCACCACCAACCGCCCGGGCAGCCGTTTCGGCCCACGGGCGATCCGTGCAGCATCCATCCAGTCGGCCTGGGCGCGGCACTTTCCCTGGGAGTTCGACCCCTTCGATGTGCTCGCCTGCGTCGACTATGGTGACTGCTATTTCGACCACGGCACGCCGCAGGACATCCCGTTGGCGATCGAGGAGCATGCCACGGGCATTCTCGAGACGGGCTGCGCACTGCTGACCCTGGGCGGCGATCACTTCATCAGCTACCCGCTGCTCAAGGCCCATGCCAAGCAGCACGGTACGCTGGCGCTGATCCACTTCGATGCGCACAGCGACACCTGGCCGGACGAGGAGGTCAAGCGTATCGACCACGGCACCATGTTCTACCACGCGGCACGAGAGGGGCTGGTCGACCCAGCGCGCTCGGTGCAGGTCGGCCTGCGTACCACCAACGATGATGTGATGGGCTTCCAGGTGCTCGATGCCCGCGAGGTGCACCGCAGCACGCCGCAGCAGATTGCCGAGCGTATCCGTGCACGGGTGGGCGAGCATCCGGTGTACCTGACCTTCGACATCGACTGCCTCGACCCGGCCTTCGCCCCTGGCACCGGCACGCCGGTCTGTGGCGGCCTGTCCAGCCATCAGGCGCTGGAAATCCTGCGCGGCCTGCGTGGCATCAACCTGGTGGGCATGGACGTGGTGGAAGTGGCGCCGCCCTATGACCACGCCGAAGTCACCGCCCTGGCCGGCGCCACCCTGGCGATGGAGATGATCTGCCTGTACGCCGCACGGCATAAGGTCGATGGCGAAGGCTGAAGCCTGGCTCAGGCTGTGGCGATCACCCGGCGCAGCGTCACCGGGATCGACTTGGCTGCAGGAACCTTGGCCTTTTTCTCGTGGTGCCAGAGGGGCACCAGTACGTTGCATTCCGGGTAGTAACCGGCGCAGCAGCCTTCCGGTAGATCGTGCGGCGTCACCCGTAGCGGCCCCAGCGAACGGGTAACGCCGTCGTCGACGGCGGTGCTCACCTGCACCATGTCGCCTTCATCGAGTGCCAGGCGGGCCATGTCGTTGCGGTGCATGAAGATCACCGAGCGGGTGCCATGCACGCCGCGAAAACGGTCGTCATAGCCATACACCGTGGTGTTGAACTGGTCATTGCTGCGCAGCGTCATCAGGTTCAGCACGTCGCGGCGCTCCGGGGACGGCTCGACGTCGTCGTCCATCGCCAGGGTTTCGGGGGTGACGAAGTTGGCCTTGCCGCTGGCGGTGCTCCATTCGCGCCGGCTGGCCGGCAGCGGGCGGTGGAAGCCGCCAGGCTCCAGCATGCGCGTGTTGAAGTCGTGGAAGATCTCCGGGTAGGTGGCGGCGATGGCGTCGCGGATCAGGCCGTAGTCGCCCACCCAGGCATCCCAGGGCAGGCGCGGATTCGCCGGCAGCGTGGCCTTGGCCAGGGCCGCGACGATGGCCGGTTCCGAGCGCAGCAGCTCGCCCGCCGGCTTGACCACGCCCTGCCAGGCACGGATGCAGGAGGTGCTGTCCTCGGTGGTGTGCTGCTGCGGGCCGCTGGCCTGGATATCCATTTCGGTGCGACCCAGACAGGGCAGGATATAGGCCTTCTCGCCGTGCACCAGGGCGCTGCGGTTGAGCTTGGTGACGATCTGCACTGTCAGCTTCAGCCCGCTCCAGGCTGCCTCCATGCGGCTGGTGTCCGGCGTGGCGCGGGCGAAATTGCCGCCCAGGGCGAGGAAGGCCTTGATCCGCCCGTCGATGATGCCCTCGCAGGCATCCACCGTGCTGGTGCCATCGTGCTGGGGCACCTGCAGGTCGAATTGCTGGCGCAGATTTTCCGCCGGCACCTTGGCCGCCTTCTCGGTGATGCCGACGGTGCGCTGACCCTGCACGTTGGAGTGGCCGCGCACCGGGCAGATGCCGGCGCCTTCCTTGCCGAGATTGCCGCGCATCAGCAGCAGGTTGACCAGCATCTGCACGTTGAGCACGCCATGACGATGCTGGGTCAGGCCCATGCCATAGATGGCGATGACCCGCTCGCAGCCGGCATAGATCCGCGCCGCACCTTCCATGGCGCCACGGCTGAGGCCGCTGCGACGTTCCAGGCTCTCCCAGGCATAACCACGGATGGTCTGCTCGAACTCGGCGAAGCCCTGGGTGTGCTGTTCGATGAAGGCGATATCGAGCACGCGCTCCTGGCCGCTGGCCATGGCCGCGTCGTCCATGGCCAGCAGCGCCTTGCACATGCCTGCGATGGCCGCCGCATCACCGCCGGTGGCGACCTGGTGATAGTGGTTGCTGATCACCTGCGAACTGCCGGTAAGCATGCGCGTGGGCGATTGCGGGTTGCTGAAGCGCACCATGCCGCGCTCGCGCAACGGGTTGAAGTTGATGATCGGCGCCCCACGCTCGCGGGCCTCGTCCAGCTCGTGCAGCATGCGTGGGCTGTTGCTGCTGGTGTTCTGGCCGAAGATCAGCAGGCCGTCGGCCTTGGCGAAGTCGTTGAGGGTCACGGTGCCTACCGGCACGCCGATGCTTTCTGGCAGGGCTACCGAGGTGCTTTCGTGGCACATGTTGGAACTGTCGGGCAGGTTGTTGGTGCCATAAGCGCGGGCGAACAGTTGCCACAGGTAGGAAGTCTCCAGCGCGGCGCGGCCGGAGGTGTAGAACACTGCCTGATCGGGGGCATCGAGGGCCTTGAGCGTGGCAGCGATGTCGTCGATGGCCTCTTCCCAGCTCACCGGCAGGTAGCGGTCGCTGCTGGCATCCCAACGCAGCGGATGGGTGAGCCGGCCCTGTTGTTCCAGTTGGAAGTCGCTCCAGTTGCGCAGCTCGGCGAGGCTGTGGCGGGCGAAGAACTCGGGCGTGCAGCGCAGGCTGGTGTTTTCCCAGGCGGTGGCCTTGGCGCCATTCTCGCAGAAGGCCAGCGGGCGGGACGGATGGGGTTTGGCCCAGGCGCAACTGACGCAGGCGAAGCCGTCGAGCGGGCGGTTCTGTTTGAGCAGCGCCGCAGCGCCGGTCAGCGGCGCCCGTTCGCGCAGCAGAATATTGCCGACCGCGCGGGCCGAGCCCCAGCCGCCCGAAGGGCCGCGGTAGGGTTTGAAGTGGGGTTTCATAAGCACCTCCCAGGCTCGTCTTGTTAGTTACGACGAAGGCTCGCGGGAGATGGTTCAGGTTGTTTGCCCGGCACGGCTCGGTTCTCTTGTGCTGCCTGTAGCGGCAAAAAAACGGGCCTGTTCAGGCCCGCAAGTTCACGCTCAAAGGCTTTGCAGGCACCGCGCCAGGCCGATGGGCTCGGGCTTGAACAACCGCGCATCCATTAATCTCGGTTCACGCACGATAGGGGCGAAGTCCATGCGCGCGAGGATGTCGCGCTCGATATCCACACCCGGCGCGACTTCGATCAGTTCCAGCCCTTCGCGTGTCAGGCGCAGCACGCAGCGTTCGGTGACGTAGAGCACCGGTTGGCCACGCTCGGCGGCCAGGCGGCCGGCGAAGGTGCGGTGTTCCACTTCGGCGACGAACTTGCGCAGTTCACCGTCCTGAACGATGCGCAACTGGCCGCCTTCGATGCGGATATCCTGCGCGCCAGCGCTGAAAGTGCCGACGAACACCACCTGCTTGGCGTTCTGGCTGATGTTGATGAAACCGCCAGCCCCCGCCAGCCGACTGCCGAACTTGGACACGTTGAGGTTGCCCGCAGCGTCGGCCTGGGCCAGGCCGAGGAAGGCGATGTCCAGGCCGCCGCCATCGTAGAAGTCGAATTGGTAAGGCTGGTCGAGCAAGGCGCTGTGGTTGCTCGCCGCGCCGAAATCCAGCCCCGAGGCCGGCACGCCGCCGATCACGCCGGGCTCGGCGGTCAGGGTCAGGCGCTCGATCACGCCTTCTTCGGCGGCCACCGCCGCCACACCCTCGGGCACGCCGATGCCGAGGTTGACCACCGCACCACCCTTGAGCTCCAGCGCGGCGCGGCGGGCGATCAGCTTGCGCACGTCCAGTGGCATCGGCGCCAGGCTGTCCATTTCCACCCGGGTTTCGGCGGCGAATGCCGGGTTGTAGGCTGTGGCGAAGGTCTGCTGGTGGTTGGCTGGCTCAGCCACCACCACGCAGTCCACGAGGATGCCGGGGATCTTCACCTGGCGCGCATTCAGCGAGCCGCGCTCGACGATGCGTTCGACCTGGGCGATCACCAGGCCGCCCGAGTTGCGCGCGGCCATGGCGATGGCCAGGCTCTCGATGGTCAGTGCTTCGCGCTCGAAGCTGAGGTTGCCGTCTGGGTCACTGCTGGTGGCTCGAACGATACCGACGTGGATCGGGAAACTCGGATAGAACAGGTAGTCCTCGCCATCGATGGGCATCAGCCGCACCAGGTCGTTGGTGGTGCGCGCGTTGAGCTTGCCGCCGCCGTGGCGCGGGTCGACGTAGGTGCCCAGGCCGACGCGCGACAGCTGCCCTGGCTTGCCAGCGGCGATATCGCGGAACAGCTGCGAGATCACCCCCTGCGGCAGGTTGTAGGCCTCGATGCGGTTGTCCACCGCCAGCTTCTGCAGCCCTGGCACCAGGCCCCAATGGCCGCCGATCACCCGGCGCACCAGGCCTTCATGAGCCAGGTGGTTGAGGCCGCGCCCCTTGCCGTCGCCCTGGCCGGCGGCATAGACCAGGGTCAGGTCGCGCGGCGCCTGCTCAGCCATGAAGCGCTGCTCCAGGGCGATGGCGATCTGCTCGGCGAAACCGATGCCGACGAAGCCGCCGGTGGCCACGTTGGCGTTGTCCGGGATACGCGCCACGGCTTCGGCGGCGGTCATGATCTTGCTCATTGCGGGTACTCGTGAATACGGATGTTTGGAGCGGTCATCAGAAGCTTCCAAATAGGGTGCCCAGGGTGATCACCACTGCCAGCGCCACCATCGGGAAAGCGACTGTGTTGACGAAGATGAACTTGTACGACTGGCGGTGAGTGAGCTTGCAGATCGCCAGCAGCGAGATCACCGCGCCGTTGTGCGGCAGGGTGTCCATGCAGCCCGAGGCCATGGCGGCGACGCGGTGCAGCAGTTCGGGGCTGATGCCGGCGGCGTTGGCCATGGTCAGGTACTGTTCGCCGAGGGTCTTCAGCGCGATGGACATGCCGCCCGAGGCCGAGCCGGTGATGCCGGCGAGGATATTCACCGCCACCGCTTCGGAAACCAGCGGGTTGCTGGACACACCCAGCACCAGGTCACGGATGACGACGAAGCCGGCCAGCGAGGCGATCACTGTGCCGTAACCCACCTCGGCGGCGGTATTGAGGATTGGCAGCATGGAGCCGAAGGCACCGTCGTTGACGCTCTTCTTCAGATCCATCCAGCGCTTCCAGTGCAGGGCGATCAGCAGCACGATGGCCGTGCCCAGGGCAGCGATGATCGACCAGATGCCGATCAGCGACTTGGCATCCTGCAGGCCGCCGTATTCCGGCTTGGCCAGGTAGCCGGTGTCCACCGCCGGCAGAATCTGCTTGGCCATCAGGAAATTCAGGCCGATCACCACGAAGATCGGCAGCAGTGCCAGCCAGAAGCCGGGAATGTCGCGGCGCTCTTCGACAACTGGGTCATCGCGGTGCTCGCCGTAGCCTTCGCCTGCGGCCATCAGCTTGCGCGACTGCGCGGTGAGCCACCAGGTGCCGAGGCCGAACATGATCAGCCCGGCAATCACGCCCAGGCCTGGCGCGGCGAAAGCGTCGGTGCCAAAGAAGGGGTTGGGGATGGCGTTCTGGATCGCCGGGGTGCCGGGCAGCGCGGTCATGGTGAAGGTGAACGAGCCAAGGGCGATGGCGCCGGGGATCAGGCGCTTGGGAATGCCGGCTTCACGGAACAGCGCGGCGCCGATCGGATACACAGCGAAGGCCACCACGAACAACGACACGCCGCCATAGGTGAGGATGCCGCAGGCCAGCACGATGGCCAGGATGGCGCGCTCGCTGCCGACCTTGGCGACGATGCCGTGGGCAATCGCACGGGCCGATCCCGAATCGTCCATCAGCTTGCCGAACAGCGCGCCGAGTAGGAACAGCGGGAAGAACTGGATCACGTAGCCGCCCATGGCCTTCATGAACACCTGGGTGTAGGTGGGCAGCAGCAGGCCGATGTCACCGGCGAACAGCAGCGCCAGCAAGGCCAGCAGCGGGGCGAGGATCAGCACGTTGATGCCGCGATAGGCGAGGTACATCAACAAGGCGAGGGACAGCAGAATACCGAGGGTACCCATGGGTGATTCCTTTTGTTGTTGTTCTAGTGGCTCGTGGCCGTTTTATCGGGAAGGCGCGGATGCGGCGGCGCACCTTTGCCGGATATAGAGCGAGAGTCGTGCCAGGGTGGGTTGAGATCTTGGCCGATAGGGCGGGAAGGCTTGTGGACAGCGGATTTCAGCCGTTTATGCCGAGCGCAGAGCAGTCAGACCGGATATGGGTAGCTGTCCAGTTTTCTGGATTTAGTCCAGGTTTTTAGATTCTTCTTGTGCGTGATTCCAGAAATCTGGACGCGTAGCCCGGATGCAATCCGGGGCTTTTGTCGAGGCTGATCCCCGGATTTCATCTGGGTTACGATTGCGGCCCACCACGCTTTTGGTGGGAGGGGGCTTTAGCCGCGACTCGCCAGCATCAGCCCCTGCGCCCCAGCCCATGCTGCGCCAACTTGGCGTAGAAACCGGCGCGGGAAATCCCCAGGCGTTCGGCGGCCAACTGGCGATTGCCGTCGCACGCCGCCAATGCCGCCTGCAGCGCCTGGCGCTCGGCCTGCGCCAGTTGTGCGGCCAATGTCTGCGTCGTACTCGCCATCACTGGCGCAGCCGGTAGTGGCTCACTCGGTGCGACCGGATCGACCAGCAAACCACGCAAGACCTCACCATCCAGCCGCCCATCGACCGCCAGTTGTGCCCGCTCCAGCAGGTTGCGCAGCTCACGCACGTTGCCCTTCCACGGCTGCGCGCAGAGCAGGGCGAGGGCGTCTTCTGTCAGCTCCATGGGCGCCAGGCCGGAGCGGTTGGCCAGGTCGTCCAGCAGGTGTTCGATCAGCGCCGGAATGTCGCTGGCCCGTTCACGCAGCGGCGGCACGCGCAGGGCCAGCACGTTGAGGCGGTAGTAAAGGTCGTCACGAAATTGCCCGGCCGCCACCTTGGCTTCCAGGTCAATATGCGTCGCCGCGATCACCCGCACATTGAGCGGCTTGACCTGGTTGGAACCGAGCGGCTCCACCTCCTGTTCCTGCAGCACACGTAGCAGCTTGGCCTGCAACGGCAGCGGCAGGTCGCCGATCTCGTCGAGAAACAGCGTGCCGCCGTTGGCCACCTCGAACTTGCCGATGCGCCCCTTGCGTTCGGCGCCGGTAAAGGCGCCCGGTGCGGTGCCGAACAGTTCGGCCTCGACCAGGGTTTCCGGGATCGCCGCAACGTTGACCGCGACGAACGGCCCATTGGCCCGTGGCGACAGGTTGTGGATACCCTGCGCCAGCAGCTCCTTGCCGGTGCCGGTCTCGCCGCGAATCAGTACGGTGGCGTCGAGCTGCGCCGCGCGTCTCGCCTGGCGCTTGACCTCGCTGGCTGCAGCGCTGGCGCCAATGAACCCAGCGATGGTGTAGCGCGCACGGCGCGCCTTGGCCAGTTCGTGCTGGGTAGCCAGCAATTGGCTCTGCAGGTTGGCGTACTTGGCCATCAGCGGTTTGAGATGGCGGGCGCGGTCGAACAGCACGAAGCCCAGCGCGCCGACCAGGGTGCCGTCCTCGTCGCGCAGTGGAATACGGGTGACCACGAAGTGTTCGTCACCGAAGGCCATCAGGTCGAGCATGCTCGGCTGGCCGCTTTCCACCACCTCGCGCAGGCGGCTGGCCGGCAGCACCTCCTCGATCTCCTTGCCCAGCGCGGTGCGCGCGTCGGCGATGCCCACCTTCTGCGCGTACTTGTCGTTGATCCAGACGATGCGCGCCTGGCGATTGACCGCGATGGTGCCCTCGCACTGGGCATCGAGGTGATCGAACAGCAGCGGCATGGCCACCGCGCGGAAGCGCTCGGGCGACACGCCGATGATCAGGCCGTGCTGGTCGAGGTCGTCGCGGGAGATGGCCATGGGCGAATGTCCGTCAGTGAGATGCCGGTGATTATGGGCAGCGCCGATCAGGCCGGGCAATGTCCGCGGACATCGGACAATGGCAATCGCCGCGCGCTTCTGGAATAGTTGGGCGGCTGCGCGTAACCCGCCGGCGCCTGCCGAATGCCCACAAGGCCTGCCCGGCAGTCGAGACACCTGCCGTGTCCCTTTCGCGTGCCGACCGGGCATGCCTGGCGAGCCATCCGCCCGCCGCTGGATCCGCACCGCTGTGCCGGTGCCACAACGACAACACCAAGATCCACACAAGGACGCCCCATGAAACTCAAGCGACTCTTCTCCGCGCTCGTCGCCGGCGCTGCGCTGACCGCCCTGTGCGCCACCGCGCAGGCGCGTGAATACTCCGTTTCCACCGTACTGTCGGACGCCTTCCCCTGGGGGCAGGCCGCGCAGAAGTGGGCCGACCTGGTCAAGGAGCGCTCTGAAGGGCGCATCACCCTGCGCGTGTACCCCAACGCGCAACTGGTCGCCGGCGACCAGACCAAGGAATTCTCCGCCATGCGCTCGGGCCTGATCGACATGGCCGTGGGTTCGACCATCAACTGGTCACCGCAGGTGCCGGAGCTCAACCTGTTTTCCCTGCCGTTCCTGATGAAGAACGACGCCGACCTCGACGCCATCACTCAGGGCGAAGCCGGCAAGCTGGCCTTCGCCGCCATCGAGCAGCGCGGCATCGTGCCGCTGGCCTGGGGCGAGAACGGCTTCCGCCAGCTCTCCAACTCGGCCAAGCCGGTGCGCAGCCCGGCCGACCTGGCCGGCCTGAAGATCCGTGTGGTCGGCTCGCCGCTGTTCCAGGACACCTTCACCGCCCTCGGTGCCAACCCCACGCAAATGAGCTGGGCCGATGCCAAGCCGGCGCTGACCACTGGCGCGGTGGACGGCCAGGAAAACCCGCTGTCGGTATTCGACGTGGCGCGTATCGACCAGGTCGGCCAGAAGTACCTGACCCTCTGGGACTACATGGCCGATCCGCTGATCTTCGCGGTCAACCAGCGCGTGTGGAAATCCCTGCCCGAGGCCGATCGCGAACTGCTCAGCCAGGCGGCACGCGATGCCGGCAAATGGGAAATCGAGCTATCGCGCGGTGCCCAGGCCAAGCGCCTGGCCGACATCCGCGAGCGTGGCGTGGAGGTGATCGAGCTGAGCGACGCCGAGCGCGCCGCCTTTGTCGAGGCCACGGCCAGCGTGCAGCAGAAGTGGGCGCCGCGCATCGGCGACGCGCTGATGGACGCCGCACGCAAGGCCGTGGCCCAGCCCTGATTCGTCAGGCATGACCACGCCGATGTGGATCGTGTAGGCGCGAATTCATTCGCGATCCGTTGTATGGCCAGGGCGCAACTGCCCTGGCCACTGAGGTTCTTATGAGCAAGCAAGTCGACGCGCCACTGGAGCGCGTGCTCGCCACCCTGGCCCTGGTGATCATCAGCCTGATCAGCCTGGCCAACGTCGTGGTGCGCTATTTCACCGATGCATCCTTCGCCTTCACCGAGGAGATCTCGGTGTTCCTGCTGGTCATCCTCACCTTCGCCGGTGCTGCGGTGGCCATGCGCAGCAACCGACACATCCGTATCGGCCTGCTGGAGCGGATGTTCCCGCGCCTGCGCACGCCGCTGATCCTGCTGCAGTGGCTGGCCGGCGTGCTGGTGCTGGCTCTGGTGTGCTGGTATGGCGGCCAGTTCGCCTGGGAGGAATTCCAGTGGGATTCCGAATCGCCGGGTCTCGGTCTGCCCAACTGGTGGTACGTGATCTGGCTGCCGATCCTGGCGCTGCTGGTGTTCGTGCGCCTGACCCAGATGACCCTGGATCGCCTGCGCGGGAGGATCAGCGATGAGCCCTGATCTCTGGCTGATCCTCAGCTTCGTCGTGCTGCTGGCGCTGGGTGTGCCGGTGGCCTTCGCCCTCGGCCTGTCCGGCGCCATCGGCATCATCGCCGGCCTGTCGCCGGACATGCTCGCCACGCTGGGCACCAACACCTACAACGGCGTGGCCAAGTACCCGCTGATCGCCATTCCGCTGTTCATCCTCACCGGCCTGGTGTTCGAGAAGGCCGGCGTGGCGCTCAGATTGGTGCGCTTCGCCCAGGCGCTGATCGGCCCACGGCATGGCGGCCTGGCCCTGGTCGCGGTGCTGGTGTGCCTGATCATGGGCGGCATGAGCGGTTCCGGGCCGGCCGACGCCGCCGCCGTGGCCATGGTGATGCTGCCGAGCATGACCAAGGCGGGCTACCCCAAGCCGTTCTCGGCCACGCTGATCGCGGCCTCCGCCTCGACCGCGATCCTGATTCCGCCGTCCATTGCCCTGATTCTCTATTCCATCGTGGTGCCGGGCGTCGATCTGCGCGCGCTGTTCGCTGCCGGCTTGTTCCCCGGCATCATTGCCGGCCTGGTGCTGTTGCTGCCGGCCTGGCTGCTGTCGCGTCGTTATGGTTGGGAGTCCCCGGAGCAGGGCGAGCGTCCGGCCATCGGCGAAAGCTTCAGGCAGGCGCTGCCGGCGTTGTTCGCCCCGGTGCTGATCCTTGGCGGCCTGCGCAGTGGCCTGTTCACCCCCACCGAAGCCGCCGTGGTCGGCGTGGCCTATGGCGTGGCGATCGGCCTGTTCGTCACCCGTGAGCTGGATTGGCGCAGCCTCTGGCGCCTGTGCGGCGAGGCGGCGGTAATCTCCGGCGTGGTCATGCTGATCATCGCCCTGGCCGGTATCTTCGCCTGGGCCGGCACCCTGCTCGGCACCTTCCGCCACCTGGCCGAATGGCTGATCTCGCTGTCGGACAACGGCTGGGTGCTGCTGGCGCTGGTGATGCTCGCCGTGTTGCTGGCCGGCATGCTGCTCGATGCCATTTCCATCTACCTGATCCTGATGCCGATCCTGATTCCGGTGATGCAGCATTTTGGCTGGAACCCGGTGTGGTTCGGCATCCTGCTGGCGATGAACATCGCCATCGGCCAGTTCACCCCGCCGGTGGCGATCAACCTGATGGTCACGGCGGAAGTCGCCAAGATCCGCCTGGAGCAGACGGTGGGGTGGGCCGCGCTGTTCGTCGTGGTGATGGCCAGCGCTTTGCTGCTGGTGGCGATCTTCCCGGAAATCGCCCTGTGGCTGCCGCGCGTGCTGGGGTATGCGGTGTAAAGACCAGCGGCATTACCGCGTCTGCCAGAGGTGCGGTCAATGCTGCCCTGTGCGTCCCTCCTTGGCTTGGCTGTATGGCCCGAGGTTGGGCGTCTATACAGCCGCGCGGCACCGCTAAAATCCAGCCGGCAAGAACCCTTGAACAGCCCAGATACAGGGCTTCGAGCAGGGGTGTCGATGGTGTCTGGCACGAATTTTTACTGAACCCCTGGGTATTTGAGCACTCGACTGTATAGACAAGAGAAATAAACCTTGGCTGCCGAGTGGATGATCGGCCGAGCCGAATTTCATGCGCGGAGAGGTGCTAGGTGGAGAGACCATAGCGAATCCGCAAGGGGTCTTTCGTTGCCGCTCAGCAGTCGGTAACGACACTCATAATGGAGTCTCTATGCCCAAAATCACTGACAAGTTCGTACTACGAATGCCCGAGCAGCTACGTAATCAGATACACGAGAAAGCTGAATACAACTATCGCAGCATGAATAGCGAAATCGTCTTCCGCCTGGAGCGGTCGGTCGATTGCGAGGCCGAGCTGGTACACCAGAAACAACTGGTGCAGTTGTTGGCCAATCAGCTCGAGGAGTCGCGCAACTCCGCCTGAGCCGTTGTTCAGCACAGTTCACCAAGCCGCGCATTGCGCGGCTTTTTTCTGCGTGAGCAACAGCGCTATTCGTCGCCGGCAGAAAAGTCGTAATCCATGGATTGGCTGGGGCCCTGCAGGTAGTAGCCCTGGATGAAGTTGACCCCGGCCTGCCACAGGGTCGCCAGCATGCTGGCGCTCTCGACGAAGGGCACGATGGTCAGCTTGGCCTGGGAATGCAGGCTGGCGAGCAGCGTCTTGAGCGCCTCCTGATTCTCCGCCTTGCCCAGATCCTGAGTGAAGGAGCCATCCACCTTGACGAAGTCGATATGCAGGTGCTTGAGCGCATTGAACGGGTTGATCGCGCAGCCGAACTGGCTCAGCGCGACCTTGCAGTGCAGCTCGGCCAGGCCCTGGGTGAGCGCCTTGGCCTGCTTGAGGTAGGCGATGGCATCGGGTTCGCTGAACTGGAACACCAGGCAGTCGGATGGCAGGCGGGCGGCCTTGAGCGCCACGCTGAGCCAGGGCAGCAAGGTCTGATCCTGCAGGCTGGAGGTGGACAGGTGCACGAACAGGCGGGTGTTGTGGCCCTTGGCACGATGGCTGGCGAGTATCTTGATCGAGTTGAGGATCACCCAGCGGTCGATCTTCTCGCCCAGGCCGGCATCGCGGGCAGCGGCCATGAACTGGGGCGGCGGCACCTCCTCACCTTGTGGGTTGAGCAGACGTAGCAGCACTTCGTAGTGTTCGTGGGCGTCGCCACGCAGGCTGATGATGGGCTGGAACAGCAGGCGGAAGCTGTTGTTCTCCAACGCCTGCTGCACCATGGCCTGCAGGTTGCCACGGTTGGCGGCGGCGGCCAGTTCCTCGGCGGGGTTGAAGATCTTGATGGCATTGCCGTCGCTCAGCTCATCGGCGCAGCGATGGGCGCGCTCGATGACTTCCTGCGCCTTGGCGGTCTTCTCGCTGAGGCCGGCGACACCGATAGACAGCGTGGTTTGCGCCGTGCGCCCACTGATGTCGAAGAGGTGCCCTTCGACCTTCTTCAGCAGCTCCTTGAGTACTGGCGTGCATTGTTCCGGCGTTTTTCCGGGTAGCAGCGCCGCGAACACATCGTCGCCGAAGCGAGCCAGCTGGGTTTCCACCGAGAAGTGCGTGCGCAGCAGGCCGGCGAGATCGGTCAGCAGCAGGTCGATGCCGGCCAGGCCGATATCACCCTGCAGGCTGGCATAACGGTCGACGCGGATATAGGCCAGCGTGGCCGGCTGTTCGCCCTTGACCGCGCGTTCGGCGGCGGCATCCATCAGCTCGATGAAGTGCATGCGGTTGAACAGGCCGGTCACCAGATCCTGGCTACTGATCTCGCGCAGTTTTTCCTCCAGCTCGGCATTCGAGGTTTCTGCGCGGATGACTGCCTGAATGCAGGGTTCGCCATCGTAGGTGGCAGGGGAGAAGCTCATCTGCGCGGCAAAGCTGCTGCCGTCGGCGCGCACGCCGTGGCAACTGAGGTCGGCGGCGCCTTCGTCGTTCTGGTAATGCTTGAGGAAGTCCTTGAACGCTCCGTGGTCGGCACTGGCGATCAGGTCGATCATCGGCATGCCTTCCAGCTCGTCGGCATCGCTGTAGCCGAACAGCTCGAGATAAGCACGGTTGGCATAGATGTGCATGCCGTCGTGCACGTAGGTGATGGCGTCCACCGAGCTTTCCAGCAGCAACTGGCAGCGTTTCTCCGCCTCGCGCAGGGCCAGTTCGGCCGCGCGGCGGGCACGGCGTTCCGCCAGGTTGGCCAGCTCACGCTTGGCCACCAGCACCAGGCGTTCGTCCTCGCCCTGGGGCAGCGCATCCTGAGCGCCGAACATCATGGCCTCGGTAATGGCTTCGGACTCGTTGTCGGCGACGAGCTGAATCACCGGAATGTCCTTGGCCAGGCGGCGAATGGCGGTGATCGCTTCGCTGGGCTCCAGCAGTTCGCTGCTTGGCGCACAGATCAGCAGATCCCAGGTGTTCTGCAAGGCTTCGGCCAGGTCATCGCTGGAGACCAGGCGGTGCACGCGGGTGGCATGGCCGGCGTTGCGGAACAGGCTGACCAGGCGCTCAGCCTCGTTCTGCGAATCCTCAAGGATCAGCAGGCGGATGGTTTTCTTGTCGATGGCCATAGGGGAGGGTCAATACCGCGCCGAACGGGCGCGAAAAGGCGACGAATGGTGAAGTTTCGGCAGCCTACAGCGACTTCCAGAGCGAGTCAAAATCTTCCTCTCCAGCAGGCGTCTGGCTTTGCGAGGCTGTGACGGGAGTCCCGCCCATGGCCTCTTCCTGATTGGCGCGGTGGTACTCGAACTGGCTGAAACTGCCGGTGCTGAGCTGGCGCCGAGTCAAGGTGGCGCGATGCTCCACGCCCTGGTTGTTGATCAGCACCTTGCTGCCTTCCTGGAAGGGCAGGCGGGGTGTGATCAGGCTGGCCGGGCGGGAAATGGCGGCGATCTCCGGCAGCAGCAAGGCGCGCAGGTATTGGCTGTTCTGCTCGGTCTTGCGCAGCAATTGCAGGCCGCAAGGTTGCGCATGCGGCGCGATCAGCTCGATGCCCATTTGCGTGCCGCCGCCACGCACCTGGCGAATCCAGCGCACGATGGCCACGCTCCAGCCCTGGCTGGGGTTGTCCTGGACGCCGAGCAACTCGCCAGCCTGAAGCTGGCTGGGCACGTCCTTGACCCAGGACAGGCAGTAGCCGCCCGGGCTGTGGTTGACGATCAGCAGCGGGTAGGTGGGGTAGCCTTCCTCGACGCTGGCCGCTGGCTCCTGCTCGCCGGGGGTGGTCTTGCTGTACTGGATTTCCTCGAAGTGGATCTCGTCGCTGGCCGTGCGCTGGGCATCGAAGGCATTCGACCAGATATCCGGCTCGCCCGTGCTGGGCTTGAACACGGCAGCCCCGACTTCCACCGGGCGCCTGAGCACTTCGGCGAACGAGCGCTGCCCGGAGAGGAAGAAGTGCAGGGCGGTCATGCCGATGCACAGCGTCAGGTTGCCCTGGCCGGGCGTGCGCTGGAAGGTGCGCTCGGCGATATCGCCCCAGGCGGCTGCGACATGTTGCAGCAGATCCAGGCTGATACCTTCGGGCATTGGCAGAAGCGACTTCTTGCGCTCCTCTTCGGGTTGCGTCAGGTAATCCTTGATGGTGTCGACCAGCGGCTGCGGATCGATGCCCAGCAGCTTGGGCAACTCGCCACTTTGATAGAGCGATTTGTAACGCGGCGGGCCGTCGACCTGTGGTGCCAGCACGAACAGGCTGCTGGGTTGATCGCCAGGTTGCAGGCGTACCAGTGCGCTCCAAGGCTCCAGCGCTTCGGCCAGGCGGGCGATGCCGCTCTGGCGCATCTGGTTGGTGCGCGCGCAGCCCAGCAGCAGGGCCATGCTGTACGTCTGCTGGGTGCTCAGGCCTTGCGTCTGGCGTGCCAGTGGGTCGCGGATGACCAGGCTCTGCATGCGTTGCTCGAGCGCAATCTGATAGAGCTGGTGCAGCTCCAGCCACAGCCCTTCCGGCACCGGGCAATAGAGCTGGCTAGCGCGGATCAGTGGGCTGTACAGGCTATGCATGGCGCGCTGCAGGGCCACGGCCAGCAGTTGTTCGCGCTCCTTGCCGCTACGATTGATGGTGCGGGTGATGATCAGCTTGTAACCGATGGCCAGGTGGTTTTGCAGGGCCTGGCAGAGGTTCGCCACCTTGCGTGGACGCTCGTCGAGGACGATGGCCTGGTTGAGGAAGTGACGCTCCAGATGCTGGCAGACGAAGTAGATTTCCGGACGCAGCAGTTCCAGCAGTTGCAGGCGGTTCTCGGAGGGCGTCAGAAGCTGATTGATCTCCACCAGGCTCTGATAGAGCTGGCGTGCCGTTTCACCGATGTTGGCCTTGGGTAGACCAGCGATCCAGCGTTTCAGGTCGCGCGGTGTCCCGTCGCAGAACCCCAGGCGCTCTTTGCTTGGGGTCGGCACGCGTAATGAAAGCAGGTGAGGACTCTGTCTATCCATAAAGCTTGGATGCTCCAGGCCACTGAAAAAGGCGAGCGGCTTCGAGGTTCGGCGACCTCATGTTTCCCTGCACTCTAGCAGCATCTGTCGCTCATGGCAGCCCATACCAGGCACCTCCAAAAACTACCTGCGTTGCCATCACTGCGTTAAAAACAAGCTCAAAATGCTCATTTACAACTCGTAAACTCCGCTTTTTCGCTTGTTTTTGCCTGGTGCTGACTGCCTCGCCTACGTTTTTAGAGGCGCCCTATCCTGGGTTGGGTGATGGGCTGACGTGGGATTGCCCGGCGCAGACGCCGTTTCGTCAGGTAGCGTCGTGTGCCTGGCCCAGCCGTTGCCCCATGCGCACGTTGCTGCCAGCGCCCAGGGCCTCGGCCCACTGCACCTGCTGCGGGCCGAACAGGACGATGGCGGTGGAGCCGAGTTTGAAGCGACCCAGCTCGGCCCCCTTGGCCAGCTCGATCGGGGCGCGTGCCTCGGCGTCGTAACGGGTGCTCCGGAGTTCACGCTTGGGCGGTGTGACCAGGCCGGCCCAAACGGTTTCGATGCTGGCGACGATCATCGCGCCTACCAGCACCACGGCCATCGGGCCGCGCTCGGTGTCGAACAGGCAGACCACGCGCTCGTTGCGGGCGAACAGCTCGGGCACGTTCTCTGCCGTGGTCTGGTTGACCGAGAACAGGCGCCCCGGCACGTAGACCATTTCCTTCAGCGTGCCGGCCAGCGGCATATGGACGCGGTGGTAGTCCTTGGGCGACAGGTAGACGGTGGCGAACTGGCCGCCCATGAAGGGGGCGGCGCGCTCGGTGTCGCCACCGAGCAGTTCCACGGCGCTGAAGCTGTGCCCCTTGGCCTGGAAGATGCGGCCATGCTCGACGGCGCCGAGCTGGCTGATGGCACCATCGGCCGGGCAGAGAACGGCGCCCGGCGTCTCGTCCAATGGGCGCGCACCCTCTTTCAGGGCGCGGGTGAAGAAGGCGTTGAAATGCGCGTAGGCATGCAGGTCTTCGACCTGGGCCTCGCTCATGTCGACGCGGTACTGCTTGGCGAACCAGTCGATCAGCGGATTCTTCAGCCAGCCGATGCGGCATTCGGCCACGCAGCCGATCAGGCGCGAGAGCAGGTGATGAGGCAGCAGGTACTGGCTGAGAATGAACAGGCGTTGTTTCATCGTGTGTCCTTGAAGGTTCAGCGTTCGATCGGCGTATCGGGCAGGTTGCCCCATTCCGACCATGAGCCGGCATAGGCCTTGACTCGTGGGTAACCGAGCGCCTTGGCAACCACATAGGTGAAGCCGGAGCGGCGGTGGGTCTGGCAGTGGGTGATCACTTCCTTGTCCGGGGTGATGCCGAGTGCGCCGAGCACCTCGGCCATGTCCGTGCGGATGCGCAGATCACGCTGGGCATCCATGCCGGCCGTCCACTCGAAGTTGATCGCGCCGGGAACATGCCCGCCCCTTGCCGAGTTGAGCTTGTCGCCGCGGTATTCCTCGGCGCTGCGCGCATCCCAGATGGCCAGATCGGCTGCACCCAGGCGCGACTGGAGGTAGTCGCGCGTGGCTGTCGGGGCTGTGCTGAGGCTCAGTTGCACGGGCGCATTGCCGGGCTGGGGCACGCTCTGGCTGAGCGGGCGGCCCTCGCCGATCCAGGCACGCAAGCCACCGTTGAGAAAGTGCTGGCGGGGATGACCGATGACGTCCAGCAGCCAGATGAAGCGGCCGGCCCAGCCGCCGCCTTCATCGTCATAGACCACGTAGGTAGCCTCCGGACGATGGCCCAGCTCGCTGAACAGCGCTTGCAACTGCGCCAGCTCCGGGACCAGCCCAGGGGCCGGGGGCTGGCCGAGCTGGGTGCGCTTGCTATCGACCCAGCGCGCGCCGGGAATATGCCCTTCGGCATAGCGCGCGGCGTTGCTGAGATCGACCAGGATCAGGTCTGGCGCATCTAGGCGCGCGGCGAGCTCGGCGGGTTCGATGACCAGCGGCAGATCGGCGAAGGGGGACATGGGGCCTCCCGCAATGGAAAGAGGCCGATTGTAGCGGAAAGGTTGCCAGGCTTGTGGGCTTTGCCCTCAGCGTGAACGTTTGCTGAAGTTGCTCAGGGCGCGCTCGATGCACTGCACCGTCTTGGCGAAGGCCTGCAGGCCACTCTCGGTGAACGGCTGCCCGCCCTGGTCGGCGAGCAGCAGCATGACCACTCGACCATTGTTGGCAAGTGAGCGCAGCAGCAGGTGCTCGCCCACGAACAGCGCCTTGAGTTCACCGGGTAGCAGGGCCGAATACTGCGCGGCATTGTCCGGGGTCAGGCGCAACTGCCCTGGCTGGCTGAGCAGGCGGCGCAGGATCTGGCTCTTCGCCGGGTCGAGGTTGAGCCCTTGCGCGGCCTTGTCCAGGCCAGCGCTCTGTTGCGCTTGCAGGCGCGTATGTTGGCGGTCGGCGAGGAGCAGGAGGATGCGCTGCAGACCACAGGCCTGCAGGGCGTCGCGAGCGCAGGCGATCAATTGTTGCGAGTTGCTGAAGTCGCTGGGCTCGCGAATCAGGCGCATGCACTGCTGGCGCCAGGTCTCGGGCACGGCTTGCTTGGTCATGCTCGCGCCCGCGCGCGGCTCGGCCGCCACCAGATGGCGTGCCTGCCAGGGCCACAGCAGGGCTTGCGCCGGGTGCCAGAGGCTGGGGTCATGCCCGGTTCTGGCGCTGCTGACCGCGTGCTGGTGTACCTGCTGCTGCACGTCGCTCAGCGGTATCTGCAGGTAGAGCCCGACCAGGCGCTGCCAGCGCAGGCTGTGATCGGTGTTCCAGGCATGGTGCGCCGACACGGCCAGGCCGTTGGCCAGCAGCACGCAATTGCTGGGCTGGGTCAGCCAGTGGCGCAGGGGAATGTCGGCGTCGAGCATCTGCTGCTGATGCAGAGGATGTTCGTTGTCACGGGCGATATGCAGGGCCTTGACCAGTTGCCGGCGATCGCGGGCCAGCAGCTGGTAGCTGCGCACTATCCATTCCGGCAGGCGCCAGCGCTCGGCCAGCTTCAAGCAGAGCTGGATCAGCGAAACACCCAGAAGCTCGTGTTCGACCTTGCTGGCCGGCTCGCCCTTGACCAGCACGCGCTGCTCCCAGGTGGTGAACAGGTGCGGGTAGCTGCTGAGCAGGGGCCACAGCGGTGCGAGAAACAGCAGGCTGCAACCATGCAGCTCATTCCATAGCCGGGCCAGGCGCGTGCCGAACAGGCCGCGCGCCTGTTGGCTGGCATGCTGGCTGATCAGCAGGAGCTGGCGCAGGGACTGGGGGGTTTCCGCTTCCGGCACCGAGGGCGTCTGCTTGAGCAGGGCCTCGCAGCGGCCAAGCCCGAGGCGGGCGAGGGCGGCTTCCAGGCTGTCGACCGGCTCGCTCAGGCTGCTGCCGGACTGGTTGGCCTCACGCAATATCAGCAGGGCGAAGGTTGGGCTAAGCTCTATCTGGTCGGCCATGTCGCGCCAGGTCTTGCGGCTGTCGGCCAGGGTGCGGCACAGATGCGCATGCTGCGTCTGCTCGAGAGGCAGGCGTAAAGGGCCCAGTAGCTGCAACCAGGCATCGAGACTGCGCGGCATGGGTTTGGGGGTCGGCATCTTCAACGTGAGCCAAACTGGCTTTTGACCTTAACTGGCTATAGTCTGGCGTATAAGTTCCGATAATTAGAAGGGTTGTTTTCAATAACCCGTCCACTAGGCTCTGCAAGCGTTTATTCCATGGTAAAAATCATAGGCATCATTGTCGTTTTTGGCTGCGTGCTCGGTGGCTTCATACTTTCGGGCGGGAAGTTCATGGCATTGATCCACCCGTTCGAGGTTCTGATCATCGGCGGTGCGGCACTGGGGGCGTTCCTGCAATCCAACCCCGGCAACATGTTCATGTTGGTGTTCAAGAAATCCCTGAGCATGTTCGGCAGCCGCTTCACCCATACCTATTACCTCGAAGTGCTCAAGCTGCTCTACGAGATTCTCAACAAGAGCCGCCGCGAAGGCATGATGGCCATCGAGGCCGATATCGAGGATCCCAGCGCCAGCGCGATCTTCAGCAAGTACCCCGGAGTGATCAAGGATGCGCGCATGACCGCGTTCATCTGCGACTACCTGCGCATCATGTCGTCCGGCAACATGGCGCCGCACGAGCTGGAGGGGCTGTTCGACATGGAACTGGCCAGCCTCAAGGAAGAACTCGAACACCCGGCCCATGCCGTGGCCAAGGTGGCCGACGGCATGCCGGCCATGGGTATCGTGGCGGCGGTACTGGGTATCGTGATCACCATGTCGATCCTGGCCGAGGCGGACAACGCGCAGATCGGTGAGAAGGTGGGTACGGCACTGGTGGGGACCTTCCTCGGCATTCTCGCCTCCTACGGTTTCTTCGGCCCGCTTTCCAACGCGCTCGAGCATGATGCCAAGGAAGAGGTGAATCTCTACGAGGCGATCAAGGCGAGCCTGGTCGCTTCTGCTTCCGGCATGCCGCCGACGCTGGCGGTGGAGTTCGGTCGCAAGGTGCTGTACCCGGCGCATCGCCCGAGCTTCAGCGAGCTCGAGCAGGCCATGCGCGGCAGCTAAGCGATGGAGAACAACCAACCCATCATCGTCAAGCGGGTCAAGAAAACCGCTGGCGGGCACCATGGCGGTGCCTGGAAGATCGCTTTCGCCGACTTCGCCACCGCCATGATGGCGTTCTTCCTGGTGATGTGGCTGATGACCTCGGCCACGCCCGAGCAGAAGAAGGCCATCTCCGGTTATTTCCAGGATCCCATCGGCTTCACCGAAAGCGCCAGCCCCTACGCCATCGACCTGGGCGGCACGCCGACGCCGGCCCCCGAGCGCACCCTCAATCCGGACATCTCCGAAACGCCAGAAAGCCAGCCGGATGAAACCAGCGTCAGCGCCGATCAGGTCGAGACCCTGGCCGACAAGATGGAGCGCGAGCGGCTGGAGCTGTTGCTGCAGGAGTTGCAGAACAAGGTGGAGGAGAACCCCGAGCTGCAACGCTTCAAGGATCAGATCCTGTTCGAGATCACCCAGGACGGCCTGCGCATCCAGATCATGGATGCCGCGAACCGGCCGATGTTCGCCCTTGGCAGTGCCGAGTTGCAGCCCTACTTCGAGGACATCCTGCTGGCCATGGCCGACACCATCAAGGCCGTGCCGAACAAGATCAGCATCAGCGGCCATACCGACGCCAAGCCCTTCGCCGGGCGCGGCGACTTCGGCAACTGGGAGCTGTCGGCCAACCGCGCCAATGCGGCGCGGCGTACCCTGGTCGCCGGTGGCTACCCGGACGACCAGGTGGCGCGGGTGGTGGGCTATGCCTCGTCGGCGCTGTTCGACCGGGAAGATCCGTTCAATCCGGTCAATCGGCGCATCGATATCGTCGTGCTGACCAAGCGTGCCCAGCGCGATATCGAGGGTGAGCAGGGTAGTGAGGCTGCGCCTGCACCAGAGGGAGCAGCGCCAGCAGACGCACCTGGCAGTGCGCCGGCCAACGGCGCCAAGGGCGCTCCCGAGGCTGACGCATTGCCCGCCGACCAGCTACGTCAGCGTCTGAATATCTTCGACAGCGGCGGCACTTCGCTCGACCAGCTCAACCGTCAGTAATCGTCCTGCGGCAGGCTGGCGATGATGTGGCGGTAGCTGGCCATGCGTTGCGGCTGGATGCGCCCGTCTTCCAGGGCCTGCAGCAGCGCACAGCCCGGTTCGCGATCATGCTTGCAGTCGCGGAAGCGGCAGCGCCCGAGCAGATCGTGGAACTCGATGAAACCTGCCTCCACGTCGTCGCGGCTGACATGGCCGAGGCCGAATTCGCGGATGCCGGGGGAGTCGATCAACTGACCGCCGCCGGGGAAGTGGAACAGGCGTGCCGTGGTGGTGGTGTGGGTGCCCTTGCCGGTCAGCTCGGACAGCGCGCCGACGCGGGTGTCGACGCCCGGCAGCAGGCTGTTGACCAGCGATGACTTGCCCACCCCGGACTGGCCGACGAAGACGCTGACATGGCCGTTCAGGCGCTCCTGCAGTCGCTCCATGCCGCCGCCCTGGCGCGCCGACACCTCCAGCAGCGGGTAGCCCAACTGGCGATAGACCTCGAGCAGGGCGCCTAGTGTTTCGCTGTTGCCGGCGTCGATCAGGTCGGCCTTGTTCAGCAGCAGCAAGGGTTGAATGCCGGCATGTTCGGCGGCTACCAGATAGCGGTCGATCAGGTTGGCATGGGGCTCGGGCAGGGGCGCGAAGACGATGACGATCTGGTCGACGTTGGCCGCCACCGGCTTGAGCTGGCCGCGCATGTCCGGGCGGCACAGCTCGCTGTTTCTCGGCAGTTGCGCGACGATCACGCCGTCACCCTGGTTGCCAGGGCGCCACACCACCTGATCGCCGGTCACCAGGGCTGGCAGGTTGGCGCGCAGGTGGCAGCGAAACACCTGACCGCTGCTTTCGCCCTGCAGCGCCTCGACTTCCACCTGTACGCCGAAGTGGGCGATTACCAGGCCGGTCTGCTCGGGGCCCAGATCGCCGCCTTCCAGGGCTTCTACGGCACGAGATTCGCGCTTGGCGGCGCGGGCGGCGCGTTCGCCCTGGATCTTTTCGATACGCCAGCTCTGGCGGCGGTTGAGTTGGCGTTTGGCCATGGAGCGTCCGGGTGGTGGAGTGTCGGTCGCGGCGAGTTTAGCATGGCGCTCTGGCGCCGATTCGGTCGCCTTGATCGAGGATGTGCAATGCAGACAGATGAGCGGATGAGCCTGGTACACCTGCCGGTGATGCGAGCCTTGCTGGCGCAGGGCGTCGCTGTCGCACTGGTGGTGGTGCTGGTCTATCTGCTGGCGCTGTGGCCCTGGCGCCTGTCGTGGCTGTCGGTGGCCGTGCTGCAGGGGGCGCTGGCTGCGCTGATCGGCTGGCGTCTGGGCTTGTCGCGCTGGTGGGGCTGGATCAACTTGGCCTTCGTGCCGGCGCTGCTGGTCATGCAGCGCTTCGGGCTGCCCGGCTGGGTCTATCTGCTGGGCTTCGTGGTGTTGCTGCTGGTCAACTGGAACAGCCTGCGCGAACAGGTGCCCTTGTACCTCAGCGGGCGGCGTGCACAGCAGCATCTGCAGGACTTGCTGGGCGAGCGCGAGCCGCCATTGCGTTTCATCGACCTGGGCTGCGGCACGGCCGGCACCCTGCTGCAGTTGGCGCGGCGTTTTCCGCGTGGCCAGTTCGTCGGCGTCGAGACGGCGCCGCTGGTGTTTCTCTGCGCCTGGCTGCGTTGCCTGTTGCAGGGCAACTGTAGCATTCGCTACTTGAACTTATGGCAGGTGGATCTGGCCGATTTCGATGTCGTCTACTGCTTCCTCTCCCCCGTGCCCATGCCGCGCCTGTGGGCCAAGGCGCAGGCCGAGATGCGCCCGGGGAGCTGGTTGATCAGCAACAGCTTCGAGATTCCCGGTGTGCCGGCCGAGCGGCTGTTGGCAATCAACGAGGGGCGGCAGACCCAGTTGCTGCTGTGGCAGATCAAGGCTGCCGATATCCGTTAGCAGGTAGTTTTTCAACGGCCTGTTAGACTGCGCGTCTGAGCCAAGGAGCCCTCTATCATGCAGAACCCCAACAACCTGATCTGGATCGACCTGGAAATGACCGGCCTGGAGCCGGAGCGCGACGTGATCATCGAGATGGCCACCATCGTCACCGACAGCGAACTCAACGTGCTGGCCGAAGGCCCGGTGATCGCCATTCACCAGAGCGACGAGACCCTGGCTGGCATGGACGAGTGGAACACTCGCACCCATGGCCAGAGCGGCCTGACCCAGCGCGTGCGTGAAAGCCGCATCGACACCGCCACGGCCGAGGCGCAGACCATCGCCTTTCTCGAGCAATGGGTGCCCAAGGGCAAGTCGCCGATCTGCGGTAACAGCATCGGCCAGGATCGGCGCTTTCTGTACAAGTACATGCCGGCGCTGGAAGCCTACTTCCACTACCGCTACCTGGATGTCTCCACCCTGAAGATCCTTGCTGGCATGTGGGCGCCGGAGGTCAAGGACAGCTTCCAGAAGACTGCCACCCACCAGGCGCTGGATGACATCCGCGAGTCCATTGCCGAGCTGCAGCATTACCGCAAGCATTTCTTGAAGGTCTGAAAGCAGCTGCAAGCGGCAAGCTAAGAGCAAGAGCGGCGTAGCCCGGATGCAATCCGGGGATGGCGGAAATCAGGGTGGCGGTGGCGGTCGCTTTTACTTGTCGCTTGCAGCTTGAGGCTTGCCGCTGCTTTCCCCATGGCGCTGCAGCGCCCATAGCACATGCTCGCGCACCAGCTCGGACGGATGCTCGCGGCGTGCATTGAGGGCTTCCAGTACCGGGATGGTGGAAGGGGCATTGCCCAGGCCGACCGCCAGGTTGCGTAGCCAGCGCTCGTAGCCGGCGCGGCGCAGCGGCGAGCCTTCGGTGCGGCTGAGAAACTCTTCTTCCGTCCACAGGAACAACTCGGCCAGGCCGGCATTGTCCAGGCCGTGGCGCGGCTGGAAATCGCCCTGTTCGGTGGGGCGGGCGAAGCGGTTCCACGGGCAGACGATCTGGCAGTCGTCGCAGCCGAATACGCGGTTGCCGATGGGCGCGCGCAGCTCTTCTGGGATCGAGCCTTTCAGTTCGATGGTCAGGTAGGAGATGCAGCGCCGCGCATCCAGGCGGTAAGGCCCGGCGAACGCATGGGTCGGGCAGATGTCCAGGCAGGCGCTGCAACGTCCGCAATGCTCACTGCCATGTTCGGCGTCCACGGGCAGCGGCAGGTCGACGAACAGCTCGCCGAGGAAGAACCAGCTACCGGCCTTGCGGTTGAGCACCAGGGTGTTCTTGCCGATCCAGCCCAGGCCGGCCTTCTCGGCGATGGCCTTTTCCAGTACCGGGGCGCTGTCGACGAAGGCGCGGTAGCCGAACGGGCCGACGACCTGCTGAATGCGTTCGGCCAGTTGCTGCAGGCGCTTGCGAATCAGCTTGTGATAGTCGCGGCCCAAGGCATAACGCGAGATATAAGCCTGCTCGGGCTGGGCCAGGCGTTGGCTCATCTGCGTGTCGCCCGGCAAATAGTCCATGCGCAGCGATACCACGCGCAGCGTGCCAGGCACCAGTTCGTCCGGATGCGCGCGCTTGCTGCCGTGGGCGGCCATATAATCCATCTCGCCCTGATAGCCGGCCTCCAGCCAGCGCTGCAGATGGGCCTCGTGCTCGCCCAGCTCGACATCGCTGATGCCCACCTGCTGGAAGCCCAGCTCGCGCCCCCAGTCCTTGATGGACTGCGCCAGGTTGTCGAGGTCGAGGCTGTGTTCAGGCATGAGGCGGGCGCGGATGGTTGAGGTGGGTATAATTCTGCCAGACATCCGCCGTGAGCGAGCCATGCAACCGCATTCCACATCCTTACCCAGCAGCCTGCACAGTGCCGAACAGGTGCGCCAGCTCGATGCCCGCCTGATCGCCGCTGGCACCCCCGGCTTCGAGCTGATGAGCCGCGCCGCCCATGGCGCCTGGCGCGCATTGCGTCGGCGCTGGCCCGAGGCGGGCGAAATCACCGTTCTGACCGGGCGTGGCAACAATGCCGGCGACGGTTACCTGGTCGCCGCATTGGCCCACCGGGCCGGCTGGCGGGTGCGCGTGCTGGCCGTCGGCGAGCCGCAAGCCTTGCACGGTGATGCCGCCCAGGCCTGCCGCGAAGCGGCCAATGCGGGTGTCGAGATCCTGCCCTGGAGCATCTCTGCGCCCCTGACGGGGGTGCTGGTCGACGCCCTGCTCGGCACCGGCCTCAGTGGCGCCGTACGCGAGCCTTATGCCCAGGCCATCGAGGCGATCAATGGCAGCGGCCTGCCGGTACTGGCGGTGGACATTCCCTCCGGTTTGCATGCCGACAACGGCGCCTGCCTGGGCGTGGCGGTGCAGGCGGATCTGACCCTGACCTTCATCGCCCTCAAGCTCGGCCTGTTCACCGGGGTGGGGCCGCAGCTATGCGGCGAGCTGCAGTTCGATGACCTACAGGGGGATGTCGAGTTGCTGGCGCAGGCCCCCTGCCTGGCGCAGCGTCTGGATTTTTCCAGCGTGCCACGCTTGCCGGCCCGCTCGCCATTGGCGCACAAAGGCCAGTTCGGTCACCTGCTGGTGTTGGGCGGTGATCTGGGCATGGGCGGAGCGGCCCTGCTCTGCGCCGACAGCGCCTTGCGTGCCGGTGCGGGCCTGGTGTCGCTGGCGACACGGGCGGAGCATGTCGGCGCGTCCCTGGTGCGGCGCCCCGAGGTCATGTGCACCGGCGTGGCGTCGGCCAATCAGTTGCTGGCGCTGCTGGAACGTGCCGATGTCTGCGCAGTCGGCCCGGGCCTGGGGCAGAGCGCCTGGTCGCGCAGTCTGCTGTCCGCCGTCGCCGGGCGCAGCCTGCCCCAGGTGTGGGATGCCGATGCGCTCAATCTGCTGGCTGCCGGCCTGGTGGCCGCGCCCGGTCAGGCGGTGCTGACGCCGCATCCGGGCGAGGCCGCACGCTTGCTGGGCCTGGATACCGCCGCCGTGCAGGCCGATCGTCCGGCTGCCGCGCATGCTTTGGCGCAACGTTACAACGCGGTGGTGGTGCTCAAGGGCGCCGGTAGCCTGATCGCCGCCCCGGATGGGCGCCTGGCACTGTGCGACCGGGGGCATCCGGCCATGGCGGGGGCGGGCCTGGGCGATGTCCTGACCGGCCTGATCGCTGCCTTGCTGGCGCAGGGTATGACCGTTTTCGATGCCGCCTGCCTGGCGGTCTGGCTGCATGCCCGCGCGGGTGAGACGCTCGCGCTGCAGGGGCGTGGCCTGGCTGCCGCTGATCTGCCGCCGACCATTCGTCTGTTACTGGAGGAGTGCTGTCCTTGTCTGAGTTGACCCTCGAAGCCGCCGACGAAGCGGCAATGCTGGAGCTGGGGGCGCGTATCGCCCAGGTCAGCGCTGGCGTTGGCATCATCTACCTGCATGGCGACCTGGGGGCCGGCAAGACCACCCTGTCGCGCGGCATCCTGCGTGGGCTGGGCCATGCCGGGGCGGTGAAGAGCCCCACCTTCACCCTGGTCGAGCCCTACGAGATCGGCGCACTGCGCGCCTTCCATTTCGACCTCTATCGCCTGGTCGATCCCGAGGAGCTGGAGTTCCTGGGCATCCGCGATTACTTCGAGGGCGATGCCCTGTGTCTGATCGAGTGGCCGCAGCGTGGCGCCGGCGTTTTGCCAAAGCCGGACATGGACATTACCATTAGCCCCCAAGCGGGCGGCCGTTCGCTATTGCTGCAGGGGCATGGGGCTCGAGGGGAGGCCTGGTGCAAGGCCCTGAGCGGCAAGCAATGAACAAGAGTCGATGGGGTTGGTTATGCGCATAGGCGCGCTGGTTACCGCTGTGATGCTGTTGTGGGCGGCCCTTGTCGCCGAGGCGTTGGCTGCCTCCGATGTGCGCGGCGTGCGGCTTTGGCGCGCCCCCGACAATACGCGGCTGGTGTTCGACCTGTCCGGGCCGGTGCAGCACAGCGTATTCACCCTGGCTGCGCCCGATCGCATCGTCATCGATATCAGCGGTGCCAAGCTGGCGACCGATCTGGATCATCTGGCGTTGAGCAACACGCCGATCACCGGCATTCGCTCTGCGCAGCGCAGCGCAGACCAGTTGCGTGTGGTCATCGACCTGTCGGCGCAGGTCACCCCCAAGAGTTTCGCCCTGGCGCCCAACCAGCAGTATGGCAATCGTCTGGTGGTCGACCTGTTCGACCAGCCCAGCGCCGCCGACGCCGCGACCCAGCCGCCGAGCCCGCCGGCCAGCACGCCAGCCGTGCCGGTGACGCCGACTCAGGCACCGCCCAAGCTTACCCCCGTGCCCAATGGCAAGCGTGATGTGGTCATCGCCATCGATGCCGGTCACGGTGGCGAGGATCCGGGGGCACTGTCGCCGGTCAAGGGCCAGTACGAGAAGAACGTGACCCTGGCCATCGCCAAGGAGCTGCAGCGGCAGATCAATGCCGAGAAGGGCTTCCGGGGCGAGCTGGTGCGCACCGGCGACTACTTCATTCCGCTGCGCAAGCGCACCGAGATCGCGCGCAAGAAGGGCGCCGACCTGTTCGTCTCCATCCATGCCGACGCCGCGCCGCGTTCCTCGGCCTTTGGCGCCTCGGTGTACGCCTTGTCCGAACGTGGCGCCACCTCGGAAACGGCGCGCTGGCTGGCCGATGCCGAGAACCAGTCCGACCTGATCGGCGGTGCCGGCAACGTCAGCCTCGATGACAAGGACAAGATGCTTGCCGGCGTGCTGCTGGATCTGTCGATGACCGCCTCGCTGACCTCCAGCCTGAATGTCGGGCAGAAGGTATTGAGCAACATGGGGCGCATCACCCCGCTGCACAAGCGCCGCGTCGAGCAGGCCGGCTTCATGGTGCTGAAATCCCCGGACATTCCGTCGATCTTGGTGGAAACCGGCTTCATCTCCAACCCCAACGAGGCGAAGAAGCTGCACACCGCCAGCCATCAGCAGGCGCTGGCGCGTTCGATCACCAGTGGGGTCAAGCAGTTCTTCCACCAGAACCCGCCGCCCGGCACCTACATCGCCTGGCTGCGTGATCAGGGCAAGATCGCCACGGGCCCGCGCGAGTATGTGGTGGCGCGCGGCGACAGCCTGGCCTTGATCGCCCAGCGCTACCAGGTCAGCCTGGCCGCCCTGCGCAGCGCCAACAAGCTCAATGGTGACGTCATCAAGATCGGCCAGACCCTGCAGATACCCGCCACGTCGCTGGCTGCCCAGTAGTGAGTTCCATGTCCCGTATTCATTTGCTCAGCCCTCGCCTGGCCAACCAGATCGCCGCAGGCGAGGTGGTCGAACGGCCGGCTTCCGTCGCCAAGGAGTTGCTGGAAAACAGCCTGGACTCCGGTGCTCGACGCATCGATGTGGAAGTCGAGCAGGGTGGGGTGAAGCTGCTCAAGGTGCGCGATGACGGCAGCGGTATCGCTCCCGACGACCTGCCCCTGGCGCTGGCGCGTCACGCCACCAGCAAGATTCGTGAGCTGGAAGACCTCGAAGCGGTGATCAGCATGGGCTTTCGCGGCGAGGCGCTGGCCTCGATCAGCTCGGTGTCGCGCCTGACCCTGACCTCGCGCACCGCTGATGCCGAGCAGGCCTGGCAGGTGGAAACCGAAGGCCGCGACATGGAGCCGCGGGTGCAGCCGGCCGCTCATCCGGTGGGCACCTCGGTGGAGGTGCGCGACCTGTTCTTCAACACCCCGGCGCGGCGCAAGTTCCTGCGCGCCGAGAAAACCGAGTTCGATCACCTGCAGGAAGTGATCAAGCGCCTGGCACTGGCCCGTTTCGACGTGGCCTTCCACCTGCGCCACAACGGCAAGACCGTGCTCGCCCTGCACGAGGCAGGCGACGAGATGACCCGCGCGCGACGTGTGGCCTCGGTCTGTGGCCCGGCCTTTTTGGAGCAGGCGCTGCCCATCGAGATCGAGCGTGGCGGCCTGCGCCTGTGGGGCTGGGTAGGTTTGCCCACTTTCTCCCGCAGTCAGGCCGACCTGCAGTACTTCTACGTCAATGGGCGCATGGTGCGCGACAAGCTGGTGGCCCATGCCGTGCGCCAGGCCTATCGCGACGTGCTGTTCAACGGTCGCCATCCCACCTTCGTGCTGTTCCTCGAGATCGACCCGAGCACGGTGGATGTCAACGTGCACCCGACCAAGCACGAAGTGCGCTTCCGCGACAGTCGCATGGTGCATGACTTCCTCTACGGCACCCTGCATCGCGCCCTGGCCGACGTGCGCCCCGAGGATCAGGTGGCGGCGCCGGCAGCCGTGACGCCCATGGTGCGCGCAAGCGGCGCGGCGGCTGGCGAGTTCGGCCCGCAGGGCGAGATGGGCCTGGCCGCCAGCGTGCTGGAAACCCCGCAGGCCAGCCCACAACCAGCCTGGCGTGGTGCCGGGGCGGGTTACCAGGCGCCTGCCAGCAATCCGGGGGTGCCGGTTGCCGAAGCACAGGCGGCCTACCGCGACTACTATGCGCCGCTACCCGCTGCTCCGGCGCAACCGCTGCCGCAGGAGCAGGGCGATATCCCGCCGCTGGGCTATGCTGTGGCGCAGCTCAAGGGGGTCTACATCATCGCCGAGAATGCCCAGGGCATGGTGGTGGTAGACATGCACGCCGCGCACGAGCGCATCACCTATGAGCGCCTCAAACAGGCCATGGCCAGCGAGGGCCTGCGCGGCCAGCCGCTGCTGGTGCCGGAAAGCATCGCCCTGAGCCAGCGCGAGGCCGATTGCGCCGAGGAGCACTCCGAGTGGTTCCAGCGCCTGGGCTTCGAGCTGCAGCGCCTGGGCGAGGAAAGCCTGGCGATCCGCCAGATTCCGGCCTTGCTCAAGCAGGCGCAGGCCACGCAACTGGTGCGTGACGTGCTGGCCGATCTGCTCGAATACGGCACCAGCGACCGTATTCAGGCCCACCTCAACGAGTTGCTGGCGACCATGGCATGCCACGGTGCGGTGCGTGCCAACCGACGCCTGACCCTGCCGGAGATGAACGCCCTGCTGCGCGACATGGAGCAGACCGAGCGCAGCGGCCAGTGCAACCATGGTCGTCCGACCTGGACGCAACTGAGCATGGATCAGCTCGACAAGTTGTTCATGCGCGGCCAGTAATCGAGCCCCTGAGGCCCTGCAATCAGGGGTTCTCCCATCTTCGTGTTTCGAGTCATGCCGATGTCTTCGCTTCCTCCCGCAATCTTCCTGATGGGCCCGACCGCCGCCGGCAAGACCGACCTGGCCCTGGAGCTGGCGCGCGTGCTGCCCTGCGACCTGATCAGCGTGGACTCGGCGCTGATCTATCGCGGCATGGATATCGGTACGGCCAAGCCGGACAAGGCCGTGCTCGCCGAATTTCCCCACGCCCTGATCGATATTCGCGACCCGGCCGAGAGCTACTCGGCAGCCGAATTTCGCGCCGATGCGCTGGCGGCGATGGCCGACAGCACGGCCCGTGGGCGTATCCCGCTGCTGGTTGGCGGCACCATGCTGTATTACAAGGCCTTGCTCGATGGGCTGGCGGACATGCCCAGCGCCGACCCGGCCGTGCGTGCCGAGCTGGAGGCGCGCGCGGCGGCAGAAGGTCTGGAGGCGCTGCACCGCGAGCTGGCTGAGGTCGACCCAGAGTCGGCGGCGCGTATTCACCGCAATGATCCGCAGCGGCTGGTGCGCGCCCTGGAGGTGTATCGTGTCAGCGGCCTGAGCATGAGCGAGCACCGACGTCGTCAGGCTGCAGGAAATCCCGACTCCGACACGCCGGGCGGCGGGCAATTGCCCTATACTGTCGCGCAGTTCGCCATCGCGCCGGCCGAGCGGCAGGTTCTGCACGCACGTATCGCCCAGCGTTTTCACGCGATGGTGGAACAGGGCCTGATCGGCGAGGTCGAAGCCCTGCGCGAACGAAGTGACTTGCATCCGGGGCTGCCGTCTATACGGGCGGTGGGCTATCGCCAGGTCTGGGATTACCTTGACGGCAGGCTTTCTCGAAGCGAAATGCTGGAGCGCGGCATCATCGCCACTCGGCAACTGGCCAAGCGGCAGTTTACCTGGCTGCGGGGATGGGAAAATCTGCACTGGCTGGACAGCCTGGCCTGCGACAATCTGTCTCGCACCTTGAAATACCTGGCCAGCGTCTCCATATTGGACTAAGACCTTGCCGCCGCTGACCGTCTATCCTCGAAGATGGCGGCCTGAAGCCATTGTTCACCTACTAAAACTATTGAAAATTGATCCTTGAAAGGAGTGCGGCACATGTCAAAAGGGCATTCGCTACAAGACCCTTACCTCAATACCCTGCGTAAGGAACGCGTCCCGGTTTCCATCTATCTGGTCAACGGCATCAAGCTGCAGGGTCAGATCGAATCTTTCGACCAGTTCGTCATTCTGCTGAAGAACACCGTCAGCCAGATGGTCTACAAACATGCCATCTCCACCGTCGTGCCCAGCCGTCCGGTGCGCCTGCCCAGCGCTGGTGACTCCGAGCACAGCGAAGGCGACGCGGGTAACGCCTAAAGGGGGCTGCTTTGTTCTTCGAGCGTCATGAAGGCGGTGAACGGGCCATTCTGGTGCATCTGGAGGGCCAGGACTCCGAGGCGAGCGAAGATCCCCAGGAGTTTCAGGAATTGGCCATGTCGGCAGGTGCCGACATGGTCGCTTTCTTCAGCGTCCCCAGCAGCCGCCTGACCGCCAAGTACCTCATCGGCAGTGGCAAGGTCGAGGAGCTGCGCGACCAGGTTCAGGCCGTCGAGGCCGATCTGGTCATCTTCAATCACACTCTCACGCCCAGTCAGGAGCGCAACCTCGAGCGCGCCTTCGAGTGTCGTGTGCTCGACCGTACCGGGTTGATCCTGGACATCTTCGCCCAGCGCGCGCGTACCCACGAAGGCAAGCTGCAGGTGGAGCTGGCGCAGCTCGACCACATGAGCACGCGCCTGGTGCGTGGCTGGACTCACCTGGAGCGGCAGAAGGGCGGTATCGGCCTGCGCGGCCCGGGTGAAACCCAGCTGGAAACCGACCGCCGCCTGCTGCGTGTGCGCATCCGCCAGATCAAGCAGAAGCTGGAAAAGGTGCGCAGCCAGCGTGAACAGGCGCGTCGTGGGCGCAGGCGTGCGGACATTCCCTCGGTGTCGCTGGTGGGCTATACCAACGCCGGCAAATCCACCCTGTTCAATGCCCTGACCACCTCAGAGGTCTACGCCGCCGACCAGTTGTTCGCCACCCTGGATCCGACCCTGCGTCGTCTCGAACTGGATGACCTGGGCCCCATCGTGCTGGCCGATACCGTGGGGTTCATCCGCCATCTGCCGCACAAGCTGGTCGAGGCCTTTCGCGCTACGTTGGAAGAGTCGAGCAATTCCGACCTGTTGTTGCACGTGATCGATGCCCACGAGCCCGAGCGCATGGCGCAGATCGAGCAGGTGCAGAACGTGCTGCAGGAGATCGGTGCGCACGAGTTGCCCATGCTCGAGGTATACAACAAGCTGGATTTGTTGGAAGGTGTCGAACCGCAGATTCAGCGCGATGGGGATGGCAAGCCTGTCAGGGTCTGGCTGTCGGCGCGCGAAGGGCGGGGCCTGGATTGCCTCCGACAGGCGATTGCCGAGTTGCTCGGCGAGGACCTGTTTGTCGCGACCCTGCAGTTGCCGCAGTCTCTGGGGCGCCTGCGGGCGCAGTTCTTCGCCCTCGGGGCGGTGCAGGACGAGGCGCATGACGAACAGGGGCAGAGCCTGCTGTCGGTGAGGTTGCCGCGGGTCGAACTCAATCGCCTGGTCAGCCGCGAGGGGTTGGAGCCGCAACGCTTCATCGAGCAACATACTTTGCAATAAAGCCTGGATCGCGTGCTTTGCCGTCGGGACAGGGCTTTGGGTAGCATTGGCCGGCGCGCCGTGGGCGCGCCTTCGCTTTATCAGTACGGAGAACGCTATGGCTTGGAATGAGCCGGGTGGAAACTCGAACAATCAAGACCCTTGGGGCGGCCGCAAAGGCGGTGGGCGCCAGGGCCCGCCGGATCTCGACGAAGCGTTCCGCAAACTGCAAGAGAGCCTCAACGGCTTGTTCGGCGGTGGCAAGAAGCGCGGGGGCGACGACTCCGGGCGTGGCGGTGGCGGTGGCTTCGGCCTGCTGTTCGTCGGTCTCGGCCTGCTGGCCGTGATCTGGCTGTACAGCGCCATCTATGTCGTCGACGAGCAGGAGCAGGCGGTGGTACTGCGTTTCGGCAAGTACTACGAAACCGTCGGCCCGGGTCTGAACATCTACTTCCCGCCGTTCGACCGCAAGTATCAGGAGAACGTCACCCGCGAGCGTGCCTACAGCAAGCAGGGGGCGATGCTCACCGAGGACGAGAACATCATCGAGGTGCCGCTGACGGTGCAGTACCGCATCAGCAACCTGAAGGACTTCGTGCTCAACGTCGACCAGCCCGAGGTCAGCCTGCAGAACGCCACCGACAGCGCCGTGCGCCATGTGGTGGGTTCCACCGAGATGGATCAGGTGCTCACCGAAGGCCGTGAGCTGATGGCCAGCGAAGTACGCGAGCGCCTGCAGCGTTTCCTCGACAACTACGCCACCGGCATCACCGTCACCCAGGTGAACATCCAGAGTGCGGCCGCACCGCGTGAGGTGCAGGAAGCCTTCGATGACGTGATCCGTGCCCGTGAAGACGAGCAGCGCGAGAAGAACCAGGCCGAGTCCTACGCCAATGGCGTGATCCCGGAAGCACGCGGCCAGGCCCAGCGCATGCTGGAAGAGGCCAACGCCTATCGCGACGAAGTCATCGCGCGCGCCCAGGGTGAGGCCGACCGCTTCACCAAGCTGGTGACCGAGTACCGCAAGGCGCCCGAGGTCACCCGTGAGCGTCTCTATCTCGACACCATGCAGGAAGTGATGAGCAACACCAGCAAGGTGCTGGTCACTGGCGACAAGGGGCAGAACAACCTGCTCTATCTGCCGCTGGACAAGATGATCGACAGCAGCCGCAGCGGTGCTTCGACCGGCAGCTCGGCAAGCGGCAGCAGTGCTGCGGCAAGAGATTCGGGCGTGCCCATGAGCAGCGATCCGTCCCAGCGTAACCTGCGTACCCGGGAGAGCCGTTGATGAGCAACAAGTCCCTGATCGGCCTGATCGTGGCCGTGGTTCTGGCCCTGGTGGCCTGGAACAGCTTCTACATCGTGTCGCAGACCGAGCGTGCGGTATTGCTGCAGTTCGGTCGTGTGGTCAACCCGGACGTCAAGCCGGGCCTGCACGTGAAGATCCCTTACGTCAACCAGGTGCGCATCTTCGATGGTCGTTTGCTGACCCTGGACGCCACCTCGTCGCGCTTCCTCACCCTGGAGAAGAAGGCGCTGATGGTGGATGCCTACGCCAAGTGGCGGGTGAAGGATGCCGAGCGTTTCTACCAGTCGACTTCCGGCCTGAAGCAGGTTGCCGACGAACGCCTGTCGCGTCGTCTCGAAGCTTCGCTGCGTGACCAGTTTGGTAAGCGCACCCTGCACGAATCGGTGTCCGGCGAGCGTGACGCGCTGATGGCGGACGTGACCGCGACCCTCAACCGTGCTGCCGAGCGTGAGCTGGGCATCGAGGTGGTGGACGTGCGGGTCAAGGCCATCGACCTGCCGCGCGAGGTCAACCGCAGTGTGTTCGAGCGCATGAGCACCGAGCGTGAGCGTGAGGCCCGCGAGCACCGCGCCAAGGGTCGTGAGCTGGCCGAGGGGATTCGTGCCGATGCCGACCGTCAGCGTCGCGTAATCATCGCCGAAGCCTATCGTCAATCCGAGGAGCTGCGTGGTGATGGTGATGCCCAGGCGGCAGCCATCTACGCCAAGGCCTATGGTCAGGATCAGGAGTTCTATGGCTTCTATCGCAGCCTGAAGGCCTATCGCGAGAGCTTCGCCGACAAGCAAGACGTGCTGGTGCTCGATCCGAGCAGCGACTTCTTCCGCTACCTGGAGAAGGCCAAACCTTAACCACAGCTCCGAGCTGCAAGCCACAAGCTGCAAGTGGTCGCCGGTCGTTTACTTGCGGCTCGAGGCTTGTGGCTTGAAGCTTCGAGCGTGTTATCATGCGGCAGCCGGGAAAATCCCGGCTTTTTTGCGTCTGTGGGAATCATGTGGCAGGAACTTGGCATTGCACTCTGTCTGGTACTGGTGCTCGAAGGCATCCTGCCCTTCCTCTATCCGCGCCAATGGCGCGGGGCGGTCATGCTGGCAGCACGCCTGCCCGACCGTCGACTGCGCCTGATGGGGCTGACCAGCATGCTGCTGGGAACAGCTCTTCTTTATCTGCTTCACTGAAGGCTTGTGCCGCCCGGATCGAGAGGGGAATGGCGAAATGGCAACGGTAGACCGCTGGCTGCTGCCAGATGGCATCGAAGAAGTTCTGCCGCCGGAGGCGGCGCGTATCGAGGCAGCCCGCCGTCAGGTGCTGGATCTGTTTCAACGCTGGGGGTACGAGTTCGTCGTCACCCCGCATATCGAATACCTGGAATCCCTGTTGACCGGTGCGGGTCAGGATCTCGACCTGCGCACCTTCAAGGTCACCGATCCGCTGTCGGGCCGGCAGATGGGCTTTCGTGCCGATATCACGCCGCAGGTGGCGCGTATCGACGCCCATACCCTGCGTCGCGAAGGGCCGAGCCGCCTGTGCTACGCCGGCAGCGTGCTGCATGCCAAGCCACGTGCGCTGACCACCTCGCGCAGCCCGATTCAGCTCGGCGCTGAGCTGTATGGTGATGCTAGCCCGGCCAGTGACATCGAGGTGATCAGCCTGCTGGTGGAAACTCTGGAGCTGGCGGCTGTGCCGGACGTGCACATGGATCTCGGTCATGTCGGCATCTATCGCGGCCTGGCCCATGCGGCCGGCTTGTCCGGCGAGGCCGAGCAGCAACTGTTCGATGCCCTGCAGCGCAAGGCCATGGACGAGATCGAGACGCTGACCGCAGCCCTGCCGGCTGGTCTGGGCAACATGCTGCGTTCGCTGGCCGAGCTGTGTGGTGGGCGCGAGGTGCTGGATCTGGCCCAGGCGGCCCTGGTCGAGGCGCCGGATGCGGTGCACGGCGCGCTGGACGAGCTGATGGCCATTGCCGATGCGCTGGAGCTGCGTTACCCCGAGCTGCCCTTGTATTTCGACCTGGGCGAGCTGCGTGGTTACAACTACCACACCGGCGTGGTGTTCGCCGCGTTCGTGCCGGGCGAGGGCGGTGCCATCGCGCAGGGTGGGCGTTATGACGACACCGGCGCGGTGTTCGGCCGTGCGCGGCCGGCGACCGGTTTCTCCACCGACCTGAAGACTCTGGTGACCCTGGGCAGCATGCGCTTGGAAGAGCCAGCGGCAGGGGTCTGGGCGCCGGACAACCATGATCTGTACCTGTGGCAGGCCGTGCGTCGCCTGCGCAGTGAGGGCGTGCGCGTGGTTCAGGCGCTGCCCGGGCAAGGCGAGGCGGATGCGCGCGAGGCAGGCTGTGACCGGCTGCTGACGCTGCGCGACGGCCGTTGGCAAGTGGCGCCATTGGCGCTCTGATTTCATGTTCGCCGGCTGCAGGCCGGCATCCAAGCTTGCGCGAAGAGGACAAGTTTATGGGTAAGAATGTCGTCGTCCTGGGCACCCAGTGGGGTGATGAGGGCAAGGGCAAGATCGTCGACCTGCTCACCGAGCAGGCCGCTGCCGTGGTGCGTTATCAGGGCGGTCACAACGCCGGCCACACCCTGGTGATCAATGGTGAGAAGACCGTTCTGCACCTGATTCCCTCCGGCATCCTCCGTGAAGGCGTCGAATGCCTGATCGGCAACGGCGTGGTCGTCGCTCCCGACGCCCTGCTGCGCGAGATCACCAAGCTGGAAGAGAAGGGTGTGCCGGTGCGTGAGCGCCTGCGCATCAGCCCGGCTTGCCCGCTGATCCTGTCCTACCACGTGGCCCTGGATCAGGCGCGCGAGAAGGCTCGTGGCGACGCCAAGATCGGCACCACCGGTCGCGGTATCGGCCCGGCCTACGAAGACAAGGTGGCGCGTCGCGGCCTGCGCGTCGGTGATCTGTTCCACCGTGAGCGCTTCGCCGCCAAGCTGGGTGAGCTGCTGGATTACCACAACTTCCAGCTGGTGCATTTCTACAAGGAGCCGGCCATCGACTTCCAGAAGACCCTGGACGAGTGCATGGAGTACGCCGAGCTGCTCAAGCCGATGATGGCTGACGTGACGGCCGTGCTGCATGACCTGCGCAAGGGCGGCAAGGACATCATGTTCGAGGGCGCCCAGGGTTCGCTGCTGGACATCGACCATGGCACCTATCCCTACGTCACCAGCTCCAACACCACCGCTGGCGGCATCGCCACCGGCTCCGGTTTCGGCCCGCTGTACTTGGACTACATCCTCGGCATCACCAAGGCCTACACCACCCGCGTCGGCTCCGGCCCGTTCCCCACCGAGTTGTTCGACGATGTCGGTGCCTTCCTCGCTAAGCGTGGTCACGAGTTCGGTGCCACCACCGGGCGTGCCCGTCGTTGCGGTTGGTTCGATGCCGTGATCCTGCGCCGCGCCATCGAGATCAACAGTATCTCCGGCCTGTGCCTGACCAAGCTGGACGTGCTCGACGGCCTGGAAGTCATCCGTATCTGCACCGGTTACAAGGATGCCAGCGGCCAGGTGCTGGTCGATGCGCCGACCGACGCCGACAGCTACCTCGGCCTGCAGCCGGTGTACGAGGAAATGCCGGGCTGGAGCGAATCCACCCTGGGCGCCAAGACCCTGGAAGACCTGCCGGCCAATGCGCGCGCCTACATCAAGCGCGTGGAAGGGCTGGTCGGTGCGCCGATCGACATCATCTCCACCGGCCCGGACCGCAACGAAACCATCGTGCTGCGTCATCCGTTCGCCTGATCACGGGGTCGAGCGCTGAAAAGACCGCCTTTGCAGGCGGTCTTTTCGTTTCCGGCGCGGGCATGAAGCTTGCCTGGGCTAAATGTTTTTCGCCAACCGCCGCTATAAATGGCCTGGGTCTCGAGGAGTAATGCCTGTGTTCGCCATGCTTTCGATGCTGCGCAGCCGTTTGTTGCGCCCTGTCTTCATTGCGTTGGGGCTCGCCATTTTGGTGCAGGTGGGTTTGGCTCTGTGGTTGATGCGCGCCTCGGTGGACGAAATGGTGGCGAATCTGGCACAGCGCCTGGGCGGTGAGAGTCAGCGCCTCGGGGAGGAGCTCAAGGACGCCCAGCAGGAAATGAGTCAGGGGCTGACGACGCTGTCGCAGAACACTCGCGTGCGCCTGGTCGAGGGCCTGTCCGGGCAGCTCAAGAACGAGCAGGCGCAGTTGCGTCAGGTGCTCGAAGGCAGCCTCAAGCAATCCGGCCAATCGTTGGCGCAACTGCTGGCCGGCGTGGCACCCAAGTCCATCTGGGATCTGGATATCCCGGCGCTGACGGCGCTGACCCGCATCGCCCAGAAAGACCCGGCGGTGCTCTTCGCGATCATCTATGACGGCGAAGGCAAGCGCCTGACGCGCAACTTCAATCGCAGCAATGCGCAAGTGCGTGAGCTGATAGCTGCCGGTCAAGGCTCTTCCTCGCTCGATAAACTGGTCGACGCCGCTTCGCGTAGCCCCGACGTCTATATCGTCGAGGCAGACATCAACCCCATGGGGGCATCCATCGGCAAGGTTCAGCTAGGGCTTTCCCTGGCGCGAGTGGAAGAAGAGCTCAAGGCGCTGGATGGTCGTTTCAATACGCTGGTAAGCGGTGCTGGAACCCTGGTAGACAGCAGTCTGTCCGGTGCTTCGGAGGAGGCCACGCGGGCGTTGCGTGAACGCCTGCAGGCGGCTGAGCGTTACACTCAGGAGATGGCGCGCAATGGCGGCGAGTCGGTGCGCGTTGCCGCCGATGACCTGCGCTGGAGTATCGCCCTGGGGCTGCTTCTGGTCGGCGCCCTGGCATTGGGGGTGGTGGCCGTGGTGCTGGGCTGGCGGGTGCTGAGTCGCCTGCGCCTGCTCAGTGATGCGCTCAATGATCTGGCGGCGGGCGAGGGCGATCTGACCCGGCGGGTCGATATCCACAGTCGCGATGAAGTGGGGGAGATGGCGGCGGCGGTCAACCGCTTCATGGACAAGCTGCAGCCCATCGTGCGCGAGTCCGGTGAGGTGGCGCTGCGTACCGGCGAGCAGATTCGCAGCCTGACCCAGCGCGGCGCCGCGGCTGAGTCCGCGGCTGCGCGCCAGCGTGACGAGGTGGCGGGCAGTCTGCAGGCTCTGGAGCAAATGGCGGATGAGGCGCAGGCAGAAAGCCAGGCCATGCAGGATGCGCTGCAGCGCGTTGATACCATCCGTCAGGCTGCCCACGAGAATGCGGCCATTGCCCAGCGACTGTCGGCGCTGATCGAAGGATTGGTGGCGCGGGTGGCCGACGGTTCGGCGGTGATTGAGCGGCTGGCCAAGCAGAGCGAGCAGATCGAAGTGGTGCTGACGGTGATCCAATCCATCGCTGAGCAAACCAACCTGCTCGCGCTCAACGCTGCCATTGAGGCTGCGCGTGCTGGCGAGAGTGGGCGTGGTTTTGCGGTAGTGGCTGATGAGGTGCGTGCGCTGGCGAGCAAGACTCAGCAGTCCACTGGCGATATCCAGACCCATATCGCTGCGCTGCAGCGTGGTGCCCAGGAGGCAGTAGCCGCCATTGCCCAGGCGGGGGCGCAAGGCAGTGAAGGGCTGCAGGTGCTACGTGACAGTGCGCGTCTACAGCAGTCGGTGCAGCTGTCAGTGGACGAGGTGCATGGTGCCATCAATGCGGCGACTCAGGCAGCGGCGCATCAGGCGCAAGGGGCGGGGGCGGTGCGCGGGCGTGTCGAGACCATTCACGCCGAATCGCAGCGTGCGGCCGAGGCCGTGGCGGCGATTGCTGGCAATGCGCGTGCGTTGGATGAGTTGGCGGCGCAGCTCAAGGCCAGCTTGGGGCAGTTCAAAGTATAGGGTGCGCGATGCGCACCTTGCTGCCTGCTTGGGCTCTGGTGGTGCGCGTCGCGCGCCCGGAGGGTGATGCATATTTTTACGGGCAATAAAAAACCGAGCCATGAGACTCGGTTTTTTGAGATTTGGTGCCCAGGAGAAGACTCGAACTTCCACGGCCGTTAAGCCACTGATACCTGAAACCAGCGCGTCTACCAATTCCGCCACCTGGGCACTGCAGCAATGTTCGTCGTTACCGACACGGAGCGTTGCATCCGTTATTTGCAAAGTGGGTTATCAAGCCACTTCACGAAATTTGGTGCCCAGGAGAAGACTCGAACTTCCACGGTGTTGCCACCACTGATACCTGAAACCAGCGCGTCTACCAATTCCGCCACCTGGGCACTGAAAACGATGAATCATCATCGGCTTCGTGTTACAACGTCTGCTCGACGCTGTGGGCGCGAACTATACGGGCGGGCATTTACCTTGTAAACCCCTGACCCCAAAAAAATTATTGTCGCTGGAAAAGCTGCCGCGAATGACGTTTTCGCGCTTCAATAGGCAGATGGCATACACCTCTATACATAAGCATAGGTAATCCTTCCTACATGGCCGATTGGCAATCCCTCGATCCCGAGGCCGCCCGCGAGGCGGAAAAATACGACAACCCCATCCCTAGCCGCGAACTGATTCTGGCCCACCTGGCCGAACGGGGTTCGCCCGCCAGCCGCGAGCAACTGGTCGAAGAATTCGGTCTCGACACCGAAGACCAGCTCGAGGCGCTGCGCCGCCGCCTGCGCGCCATGGAGCGCGATGGCCAGCTCATCTATACCCGTCGCGGCACCTACGCGCCGGTGGACAAGCTCGATCTGATCTGCGGTCGCATCAGTGGCCACCGCGACGGCTTCGGCTTCCTCGTGCCGGACGACGGCAGCGACGATCTGTTCCTCAGCCCGGCGCAGATGCGCCTGGTCTTCGATGGCGACCGCGCTCTGGTGCGTGTGGCCGGTCTTGACCGTCGCGGTCGCCGTGAAGGCGGTATCGTCGAGGTGATCAGCCGTGCCCACGAAAGCATCGTCGGCCGTTATTACGAAGAGAACGGCATCGGCTTCGTGGTCGCCGACAACCCCAAGATCCAGCAGGAAGTGCTGGTCACCCCCGGTCGCACCGCCGGTGCGCGCGTCGGCCAGTTCGTCGAGATCAAGATCACCCACTGGCCGACCCAGCGCTTCCAGCCGCAGGGCGACATCGTCGAGGTGATCGGCAACTACATGGCGCCGGGCATGGAGATCGACGTCGCGCTGCGTAGTTACGACATCCCGCATGTCTGGCCCGAGGCGGTGATCAAGGAAGCGCGCAAGCTCAAGCCCGAGGTGGAGGAGAAGGACAAGGAGAAGCGCATCGACCTGCGTCATCTGCCGTTCGTCACCATCGATGGTGAAGACGCCCGCGACTTCGACGATGCCGTGTACTGCGAGAAGAACAGCAGCCGCTGGAAGCTGTTCTCCGGTGGCTGGAAACTCTACGTGGCTATCGCCGACGTGTCGCACTACGTCAAGGTCGGTTCGGCGCTGGACGCCGAGGCGGTAGAGCGCGGCAACTCGGTGTACTTCCCCGAGCGCGTCGTGCCGATGCTGCCGGAGGAGCTGTCCAACGGTCTGTGCTCGCTCAACCCGCACGTCGATCGCCTGGCCATGGTCTGCGAAATGACCATGTCCAAGAGCGGCCAGATGGTCGACTACAAGTTCTACGAGGCGGTGATCCACTCCCACGCGCGCCTGACCTACAACAAGGTCAGCCTGATGCTGGAAGATCCCAAGAGCAGCGAGGGCAAGTCCCTGCGCAGCGAGTACAAGGAGGTGCTGCCGCACCTCAACCAGCTCTATGCGCTGTATCAGGTGCTGGTCGCGGCGCGTCACGAGCGTGGTGCCATCGATTTCGAGACGCAGGAGACGCGCATCGTCTTCGGCAGTGATCGCAAGATCGACGAGATTCGCCCGACCCAGCGCAACGATGCACACAAGCTGATCGAGGAGTGCATGCTGGCGGCCAACGTGGCCACTGCACGCTTCATGCAGGATCACGACATTCCGTCGCTGTACCGTGTGCACGATGGCCCGCCGCCGGAGCGCCTGGAAAAGCTCAAGCAGTTCCTCGGTGAGCTGGGCCTGTCGCTGCAACGTGGCAAGCCCAAGGACGGCCCGTCGCCCAAGGATTACCAGCGTCTGCTGGAAAGCATCCGTGAGCGCCCGGACTATCACCTGATCCAGACCGTGATGCTGCGCTCGCTGAGCCAGGCGGTGTACAGCGCGCAGAACGAAGGGCACTTCGGCCTCAACTACGAGGCCTATACCCACTTCACCTCGCCGATCCGTCGCTACCCCGACCTGCTGGTGCACCGCGCCATTCGCAGCGTGATCCGCTCCAAGCGTGAAACCCAGCACGTCGAGCGTGCCGGCGCGGCGAGCATGCCCAAGGCGCGCATCTATCCCTACGACGAGGCCGCCCTGGAAAAACTCGGTGAGCAGTGCTCTATGACCGAGCGCCGTGCCGACGAGGCGACCCGTGACGTGGTCAACTGGCTCAAGTGCGAATTCATGCAGGATCGCGTCGGCGAAACCTTCGCCGGGGTGATCACTGCCGTGACCGGCTTCGGCATCTTCGTCGAGCTGCGCGACATCTATGTCGAGGGCCTGGTACACGTCACCGCGTTGCCGGCGGACTACTACCACTTCGATCCGGTTCATCATCGTCTCTCTGGCGAGCGCAGTGGCCGCAGCTTCCGTCTTGGCGACAGCGTCGAGGTCAAGGTCATGCGCGTCGATCTGGACGAGCGCAAGATCGACTTCGAGCTGAGCCAGGGCAAGGCGAGCAAGGGCGACGACGGGCGTCGTGGCGGTATGGGCAATACCGACGTGCACAAGAGTCGCGAGGTGAAGAAGGCGCTGCTCGACAGTGCCAAGAAGAGTGGCGGCAAGGGCGCGTCCAGCAAGGCCTCTGGCCATCGCAAGGGAGCCCCGGCGGCCAAGGGCAAGGCCGAGACGACCGCCAGCAAGCCGAGCAAGCGTAAGGCGAAACGATGAGTCAGTTGGAAAAGGTCTACGGCGTGCACGCCGTGGAGGCGCTGTTGCGCCACCATCCCAAGCGGGTCAAGCAACTGTGGCTGGCCGAGAGCCGCCAGGCGCCGCGCATCCAGCCCATGCTGGAACTGGCGGCGCAGCACCGGGTGCCGGTCGGGCACAAGGAGCGTCAGGAACTGGACGAGTGGGCCGAAGGCGTGCACCAGGGCGTGGTCGCCGAGGTCAGCCCGAGCCAGGTCTGGGGCGAGAACATGCTCGACGAGCTGCTCGAGCGCAGCGAGGGCGTGCCCTTGCTTCTGGTGCTCGATGGCGTGACCGACCCGCATAACCTGGGCGCCTGCCTGCGCACCGCCGATGCCGCTGGCGCGCTGGCGGTGATCGTGCCCAAGGACAAGTCCGCCACCCTCAACGCTACCGTGCGCAAGGTGGCCTGTGGCGCGGCCGAGGTCATCCCCTTGGTGGCCGTGACCAACCTGGCGCGCACCCTGGAGAAATTGCAGAAGAAGGGCCTGTGGGTGGTCGGCACCGCCGGCGAGGCCGAGCAGGAGCTGTACCAGCTCGACATGACCGGCCCGACGGTGCTGGTCATGGGCGCTGAAGGCAAGGGCATGCGCCGCCTGACCCGCGAGCACTGCGACTACTTGGTCAAGCTGCCCATGGGCGGCAGCGTCAGCAGCCTCAACGTTTCGGTCGCCACCGGCGTCTGCCTGTTCGAGGCGGTGCGCCAGAGAAGCAGCGGCAAGCTTCAAGCTGCAAGCCGCAAGTAGAGGCCAGAGCGCAACGCTTGATCGTCCCGGGCCGGCTCTTACCCTGATTCGCTTGGAGCTTGGAGCTTGGAGCTTGGAGCTTGGAGCTTGGAGCTTGGAGCTTGGAGCTTGGAGCTATTGCTCAAATATTCACCAATTCGCCTTGCGCGCGGCTGGGGGCTTCTCTAGAATGGCGCCCCTTGCCGTGACGGCAGGCCTTTTTGCGCCTGTCGGCCGGCAAGCTCATCACGAGAAAAAACCACTCCTTGCCTGACCACTGAGTTGGCAGGCTACAACCCGTAAGGAGCATTTATGCGTCATTACGAAATCATCTTTCTGGTTCACCCGGATCAGAGCGAGCAAGTCGGCGGCATGGTCGAGCGTTACACCAAGCTGATCGAAGAAGACGGCGGCAAGATTCACCGCCTGGAAGACTGGGGCCGTCGTCAGCTGGCTTACGCCATCAACAACGTCCACAAAGCCCACTACGTGATGCTCAACGTAGAGTGCACCGGCAAGGCCCTGGCCGAGCTGGAAGACAACTTCCGCTACAACGACGCCGTGATCCGTAACCTGGTCATCCGTCGCGACGAGGCCGTCACTGGCCAGTCCGAGATGCTGAAGGCCGAAGAAAACCGCAGTGAGCGCCGCGAGCGTCGTGAACGTCCTGAAAACGCTGAAAGCAACGACAGCGATGACAGCGACAACAACGACAGCGACAACGCTGACGAGTAATTCACGGATCTATTGAGGAGCCAATCACATGGCACGTTTCTTCCGTCGTCGTAAATTCTGCCGTTTCACCGCTGAAGACGTGAAAGAGATCGATTTCAAAGATCTCAACACGCTGAAGGCCTACATCTCGGAAACCGGCAAGATCGTTCCTAGCCGTATCACCGGTACCAAGGCTCGTTATCAGCGTCAGCTGGCCACCGCTATCAAGCGCGCCCGCTTCCTGGCCCTGCTGCCCTACACCGACAGCCACGGCCGCTGAGATCGGACAGTCGACAAGCGTTAAGGAATAGATCGCATGCGTGCCCTGGCTGAATACATCATGCGCGGCCGCATGCAGGCCACCCTCGTGGTGGTGGGATCGGCAGCGATGCCGCTGTTGTTCTGGTTGAGTGCCGCCGCCGGCAGCCTGGTGCTGCTGCGGCGCGGAGCCAGCGATGCCCTGGGCATCCTGGCCTGGGCCATGCTGCCGGCAATTGCCTGGTGGTATTTCGGCGAGCCGCGCACCTTGCTGGTGCTGGTCGGTGCGCTGAGCCTGGCGTTGTTGTTGCGCGCCAGTTGGTCCTGGAGTCGCATACTGCTGTGCAGTGTGGCGCTGGGCCTGGTGTATGGCCTGGTTCTTGGAGCGGTGTTCCGCGAACCCATCGCGGCCATGGCCGGTGAGCTGCAAAAGCTGCTGCCGACCATGTTCGAGGGGGCTCACCAGCAGATGACGGTGAGCGAACGCGAGCGCTTCGAGGCCTTGATCGCACCGGTGCTGACCGGATTGCTGGCGGCCTTGCTGCAGATCCTCAGCTTGCTGAGCCTGATTCTCGGGCGTTACTGGCAGGCCGTGTTGTACAACCCTGGCGGTTTCGGTCGCGAGTTCCGCGAGCTGAGGCTGTCGCTGCCACAGGCGTCGTTGCTGCTGGCGGGCATGCTGTTGGGGCCCAATCTGGGGCCGCAATCGGCCATGCTCACGCCGCTGTGCAGTGTGCCGTTGCTGTTCGCTGGGATTGCCCTGGTGCACGGCCTGGTGGACAAGGGTGGGCTCGCTCGCTTCTGGCTGGTGGGCATGTACATCACGCTCTTGCTGTTCATGCAGCTGATCTATCCGCTTCTGGTGGTCTTGGCCATCGTCGACAGTCTGTTTGATTTCCGTGGTCGCCTGGCGCGCAAGAACGGCCCAGGCTCTACGGACGGTGAAGGTTAAAAGTTAAGAGGTAAGACCCAAATGGAAGTCATCCTGCTGGAAAAAATCGCCAACCTGGGCAACCTGGGCGACAAAGTGAACGTCAAGGCCGGTTACGGCCGTAACTACCTGCTGCCGCAAGGCAAGGCCACCGCTGCTACCGCTGAGAACGTGGCTGCATTCGAGGCCCGCCGCGCCGAGCTGGAAAAAGCCGCTGCCGAGAAGAAGGCCTCCGCCGAATCTCGCGCTGCGCAACTGGCCGAGCTGGAAGTCACCATCACCGCCGTCGCTGGCGATGAAGGCAAGCTGTTCGGTTCGATCGGTACCCACGACATCGCTGACGCCCTGACCGCCTCCGGCGTGGAAGTGGCCAAGGCCGAAGTTCGCCTGCCCAACGGTACCATCCGTCAGGTCGGCGAGTACGACGTTGCGCTGCACCTGCACACCGACGTCGAAGCCACTGTAAAAGTGATCGTGGTCGCTGCTTAATCAGTAGTGGTCATGGCAGCCCTTGCGCTCAGGTGCGGGTCTGCCAAAATCGGGCACGTCATTGCGCAAGCGGTGACGTGCCCGTTGTTTTTCTACCGCCTTATTTTTCCGCCCCGAGCCTATGAACGACATCAGCATTCCCGAGCAATACGATCTGCAGACCGCTGCCTTGAAAGTGCCGCCGCACTCCATCGAGGCGGAGCAGGCGGTGCTGGGTGGCTTGATGCTGGACAACAACGCCTGGGAGCGTGTGCTCGATGCGGTGTCCGATGGTGATTTCTACCGCCACGACCATCGCCTGATCTTCCGCGCCATCTACAAGCTGGCCGAGCGTAACCACCCGTTCGACGTGGTGACCCTCTCCGAGCAACTGGACAAGGAGGGGCAGCTTTCTCAGGTCGGCGGCCTGGCCTATCTGGGCGAACTGGCGAAGAACACGCCATCGGTGGCCAACATCAAGGCCTATGCGCAGATCATTCGTGAGCGCGCCACCCTGCGCCAACTGATCAGCATCAGCAACGAGATCGCCGACAGCGCCTATGCGCCGGAGGGGCGTACCGGCGAGGAGATTCTCGACGAGGCCGAGCGCAAGATCTTCGAGATCGCCGAGGATCGGCCGAAGACCGGTGGCCCGGTGGGCATCAACGACATTCTGGTCAAGGCCATCGACCGCATCGACGAGTTATTCAACAACGGTGATGCGATTACCGGTCTGTCCACCGGTTTCGATGATCTGGACAACCTGACCAGTGGTCTGCAGCCGGCCGACATGATCATCGTCGCGGGACGTCCGTCGATGGGTAAGACCACCTTCGCCATGAACCTGGTGGAAAACGCCCTGATGCGCAGCGACAAGACGATTCTCGTCTACTCGCTGGAGATGCCTTCGGAATCCATCGTGATTCGTATGCTCGCCTCGTTGGGGCGCATCGACCAGACCAAGGTGCGTGCCGGCCAGCTCGACGACGATGACTGGCCGCGCCTGACCAGCGCGGTGAACCTGCTCAATGACCGCAAGCTGTTCATCGACGACACCGCCGGTATCTCCCCCAGTGAAATGCGTGCGCGTACCCGGCGCCTGGCCCGCGAGCATGGTGAGATCGGCCTGATCATGGTCGACTACCTGCAGCTCATGCAGATTCCCGGTTCCAGCGGCGACAGCCGGGTCAACGAGATTTCCGAAATCTCGCGCTCGCTCAAGGCCCTGGCCAAGGAGTTCAACTGCCCGGTTATCGCCCTGTCGCAGCTCAACCGTGGTCTGGAACAGCGCCCCAACAAGCGCCCGATCAACTCCGACTTGCGTGAATCCGGGGCGATCGAGCAGGACGCCGACATCATCCTGTTCGTCTACCGCGATGAGGTGTATCACCCGGAAACCGAATACAAGGGCGTGGCCGAAATCATCATCGGCAAGCAGCGTAACGGCCCGCTGGGCACTGCGCGCCTGGCCTTCCTCGGCAAGTATTCGCGCTTCGAGAACCTGGCGCCGGGTAGCTATCAGTTCGAGGATGAATAACAGCGGCTGCAAGCTGCAAGCTTCAAGCCTCAAGTAAGAGCCAAAAGCGATACGGCGTGTTTGCCGATTTTGGTCGCGGGCCAGATGCTTGCAGCTTGCAGCTGATCCTGCTCAATAAAAACGGGTGCCCAGCGGTTAAGATGGGCACCCGTTTTTCGTTCAGGCTTTTCCCCATGCGCCCGCTTGCCGCCATCGTCGACCTTTCCGCCGTTGCTCACAATTACGCCGCTGCCAAGCGCTGCGCGCCGGGGCGGCAGGCCTTTGCGGTGGTCAAGGCCAATGCCTATGGGCATGGCGTGCGGGAGGTGGTGACGGCACTGCAGGATGTCGCCGACGGTTTCGCCGTGGCCAGCCTGGAGGAGGCGGCCGAGGTGCGGGCGATGCAGGGCGAGGCGCGCATCCTGCTGCTCGAGGGCTGCTTCGAGGCCAGCGAATACGCCATCGCCGCGCAGCTCGGTCTGGATCTGGTGGTGCAAAGCGCGGCGCAGGCTCGGGCGCTGATCGCCAGTGAACTGGCGCGTCCGCTCAACGTCTGGCTCAAGCTGGACTCTGGCATGCATCGTCTGGGCTTCGAGGCCACCGAGCTGCGTCTGTGGCATGCCTGTCTGCAGGACGCTGACCAAGTGGCCGAACTCAACCTGCTCAGCCATTTCGCCTGCGCTGACGAGCGCGGCCATCCACTCACCGAATTGCAGGTCGAGCGTTTTCTCGATCTGCTGGATCTGGATTTCAACCACCGCTCCTTGGCCAATTCGGCGGCGGTGCTGACCATTCCCGCCGCGCACATGGATTGGCTGCGCCCCGGCATCATGCTCTATGGGGCCACCCCCTTCGCTGACCTCAGCGCCCATGATCTCGGCCTCAGGCCAGCCATGACCCTGGCGGCGCGGGTCATTGCCGTGCGTGAGGTGGCAGTGGGGGAGAGCGTCGGTTATGGCGCCGTCTGGATCGCCGAGCGGCCATCGCGCATCGCCACGGTCAGTTGCGGCTATGCCGATGGTTATCCACGCCATGCGCCGAGCGGGACGCCGGTGCTGGTCGAGGGGCAGCGTGCGCCACTGGCGGGTAGGGTGTCGATGGACATGCTGGCCGTGGATATCACCGAGCTGAGCGAAGCCGGCATCGACTCGCCAGTGGAGCTATGGGGCGCGAATCTGCCGGTGGATGAGGTGGCAGCCGCCTGCGGCAGCATCGGCTACGAGTTGCTGACCAAGGTCACCGCACGCGTGCCCCGGCGCTATATCGGTTGAGTTGATGTAGTCCTGATGCACTCCTAGGCCAGGCCGCTGGGCACCTTGAGCACATCGAGCTGCAAGCAGGCCTGCTCGCTGAGTTCGCCATCGTCGCCATAGATGCGCGAGCCCGAACGGCCCAGCTCCTTGACCCGATACAGCGCCTGATCGGCGGCCTTGTACAGGCCCGTGAAGTTCTTTGCGTGGCGCGGGTAGAGGGCGCCGCCGATGCTGATGGTCACGCGCAGACGTTCGGCACCGTAATGCACCGGCTCGGACAGCTCTGCCAGCAGCCGCTGGGCGATCTCCCGGGCCTGGTTCTCGGCGTCGTTGCCGCAGATCAGCGCGGCGAACTCGTCGCCACCCAGGCGCGCCACCGCATCGCCTGCGCGCACATGTTCGCGCAGGCGCTTGGCAATCACCTGCAGCATCAGGTCGCCAGCGGCGTGGCCGAAACGGTCATTGATCGGCTTGAAATGATCCAGGTCGATCAGCAGCAGCGCGACGCTCTCCTGGTGCCGCTCGGCATGGGCCAGGGCCGATTCGCAGCGTTCCACCAGGTAGCGACGGTTGGGCAGTTCGGTCAGCGGATCATGAAAGGCCGCATGCTGCAGCTCGCGCTCACGTTCGCGCAACTGGGCATTGGTCGCCGCCAGTTCGGCGGTGCGCTCGGTCACGGCGTTCTGCAGCTCTTCTGCGCTGGCCTGCAACTGAGCCAGGCGGGCGGTCTTCTCGCGGTCGGCCTGCTGCAGGGCTTCGGCCCGTTCCTGCTTGAGGATCTGGATGCGATAGGCGAGGGCGAAGGAGAACAGGATCGATTCGGCAGCCACCGCCAGTGGGAACACATAGGCATTCCATTCGGCCGGTTGCAGCACGCCGGTGCTGCGCAGCAGCAGAATGGCCACGCCACCGAGCACCAGGCCATAGCCATAGAGATACAGTTGTGCCGGGAAGAAGCCCTGGCGCCAGCGAATCATGGCACTGCCGAGTGCCGCAGGGATGCTGGTCAGCGACAGCAGGGCGATGGCCCAGGCAGCCAGGTAGCGCTGCTCGAACGAGGTCAGGGCAATGGCGATGAGGTAGACCACGCAGGCCATGTTCAGCAGGTGGTGCGCCCAGCGCACGTGAATGCGCGTCTGCAGCAGGGTCTGGGTGAAGCGACTGGCGCACAGCCCCCAGAGCGAGGGCAGGGTGATGCGGTCGAGCCAGGCCGGCACCGGATGGTTCGGCCACAGGTACTGCGCGCCATGGCCGGTCATGCTCATGATGAACAGCAGGGCGAAGGCGGTGGTCAGCACATACCAGAAGTACGCCTTGTCGCGTAGCGAGATGAGGATGAACAGGTTGTACAGCAACAGCGCGAAGACCACCCCGTAGATGGCGCCAAGCCCCAGATTCTCGCGCACGGCCAGTTGCGTGAGGTCATCGAGTTGCCAGATGCGCAGCGGGAAGGAGTTGCCGGCGGGGTCGAAAGCGCGCAGGTAGAAGGTGCTCGGTTGTTCGCCGATATCGGGTAGATCGAACACCATGCGACGGTAAGGGTGGTCACGACTCTCGCTGAAGGCCACCCGTTCGCCGGCCTGGCGCTGGTGCCAGCCGCCCTGGCCATCGGCCTGATAGAGCTGCAGGTCGAGCTGGGTGACCGAGCCGACTTCCAGTACCCAGCGCGAGGGTGCCGCCGTCTCGCGTTGCAGGCTGAGTTTGATCCACCAGGGGTTCAGGCTCTGGCCGACGCTGGCGCGACCATTGCCCGGCTGGAAGCCGCTCTGCACCGCGGGATCGGCCATGTCGGCGATGCTCAGCTGGCCACCGACATCTTCCAGCAGTTGGACGTACCCGTTCAGCGACCGGCCGCTGCTATTGTCGTCCAGCACGGCGGGAGCTGCGTACGCAGCGGCCACCAGGCCGAGCAGCAGGACGATCGAGAAGACTAATCGCTGCACTAAACGCACTCCGTGAACCCGGCTGTCGCTGCCGATGCTTTGTCGCGTCGAGTAAGCCACAAGCGTGACTGTGATCACAAGCTTGGTGGCGGCTGCAGATCGCCATTGCCTCTGCTTTGTTTCAATGGATCTCTCCAGGCTTCAGGCCGGGCGGCAGGCGGCGGGTGGAGAGGATCGCCACCACGCTGATCACCAGCGCGCAGCCCATGATATGGAAGGCCTCGTTGTAGGCGAGGATCGAGGCTTGCTCGCGGATTTCCTGGCTGAGCACGGCGAGGGCGCGCTGCGAACTGCCAAGCTTTTCCGTGAGCCATTCGAGTCGCTCCAGTGCCTGGGGGTTGAGGTTGCTGAGCGATTCGCCGAGGTACTGGTAATTGCGGTTGGTGTCGTTCTGCAGCATGGTCATCAGCAGGGCGATGAAGATCGCGCCGCTGAGATTGCGCAGGATGTTGAACAGCGCCGAGGCGTCGCCCGAGTCCTTGTGTTCGAGGTAGCTGGTGGCGATCAGCGACGAGGTGATCAGAATCAGCGGCTGGCCGACGGCGCGGATCAGTTGGATATGCAGGAGCTGCGGGCCCGACAGGTCGGGGTTGAGCGAGCCGCTGATGAAGCTGGCATAGCCGAACAGCATGAAGCCAATGGCGCACAGCAGGCGTGGGTCGATGAAGCGCATCAGCAGCGGTACGAAGGGGATCAGCGCCAGTTGCGGCAGGCCCATCCACATGATCAGTTCGCCGATCTGCAGCGGGCTGTAATTCTGAATCTGCGACAGATACAGCGGCAGCGCGTAGATCGAACCATACAGGCCGATGCCCAGGCCCACGGCTGCGATGCAACTGAGGGCGAAGTTACGATCCTTGAGTATGCGCAGGTTGAGCAGCGGATGCTGGCGCGAGAGCTGGATGATGAGAAAGCAGCCCAGGCTGACGAAGGCGATCAGTGCCAGCACCACGATCAACCTTGAGCTGAACCAGTCGCTGCGATAACCCTCCTCGAGAAATACCTGCAAGCAGCCCAGGCCGAGTGCCATGCTGCAGATCCCGGCGTAGTCGGCACGGCGTATCTGCCGCCAGTCGATGGCGCGTTTCTCCAGGCCGTAGAGCAGCCCGCAGATCATCAGCAGGCCCGGTGGCAGGTTGATGTAGAACAGGTATTGCCAGCCCAGGTGCTCCGTCAGCCAGCCGCCGATGGACGGGCCGATGGCCGGGGCGAAGGTGGCGGTGACGGCGAACAGCGCCATGCCGATCGGGCGGCGATGGGGTGGCAGGTGGGTCAGCACCATGCTGAAGGCCAGCGGGATGAAGGCGCCGCCACACAGCCCTTGCATGGCGCGAAAGGCGATCATGCTGTGCAGCGACCAGGCGTGCGAGCAGAGCAGTGAGGCGCTGATGAAGCCGATCGACAACCAGACGGTCAGGCGCCGTGCGCCAAGCAGGCTGATCAGCCAGACGGTCAGCGGGATGATGATGATCTCACCGACCAGATAAGAGGTGGAAATCCACGAGCCTTCGCTGATGGTGGCACCGAGGGCGGCCTGAATCTCCTTGAGCGAGGCGTTGGTGATGAGGATGTCGATGACCGCCATGAAGGCCCCGAGCATCGCGCTGAGCACGGCGATCCAATCGCGCAGGCTGGGCTCGCGTTGCGCCAGCGCTTGCTCAGTCACGGCTGTCCACCGTGGCGATGACCGACATGCCGGGGCGTATGCGCTCCAGTTCGGGAATGTTTTGCGGCAGGCGGATCTTCACCGGCACGCGCTGGATCACCTTGGTGAAGTTGCCGGTGGCGTTGTCCGGCGGCAGCAGGCTGAATTCAGCGCCCGTGGCCGGGTACAGGCTATCGAGGGTGCCTTGCAGGCGCAGGTCGGGTAGGGCGTCGAAACGCAGCTCGACCTTTTGCTGTGGATGCATGCGCGCGACCTGGGTTTCCTTGAAGTTGGCCTGCACCCAGAGCTCGCGTGGCACCAGGGCGAGCAGCGCCTCGCCCGGACGCACGTACTGCCCCTCGCGCAGCGAGCGGTTGCCGACCCGTCCGGCGATCGGCGCGACTATCTGCGTGCGGGCCAGGTTCAGGCGTGCCTGGGCCAGGTCGTTGTGGGCGCCGTCGAGCTGGTTCTGCAGTTGCTGGCGGCGATTGTCGAGCTGGTCGAGCTCCAGGCGATAAGCCTTCAGCCCGGCCTTGGCCTTGTCGACGTTGGCGCGGGCTACTGCGACATTGGCGCTGAGGCTGGAAAACTGCTCCTCCGAGACGAAGCCGTTGCGGCGCAGGGCGCGTAGGCGTTCGAGATTGTCCTGCTGGCGGCCGAGTTCGGCGCCGCCGGCCTGAACCTCGGCGGCCTGCGCCTCGATTCGCGCCTGTTGCTGCGCCTGCTGATTGGACAGGCTGTGCAACTGAACCTGCAGGTCGTTGATCTGCGTCTGGATGCGCTGCTCCTGATAGACGTAATCGGCGTCGTCGAGGCGGGCCAGCACGTCACCGGCCTCGACCCATTGGTTGTCCTGCGCCTCGACGCGGGTGATGCGCCCGGCAAGCTGGCTGGAGACCTCGACGATATCGGCGCGCACATAGGCGTTGTCGGTGGTTTCCAGAAAGCGTCCTTGCAGCAGCCAGTACGCCCCGAAAGCCAGGGCGATGCACAGCAGGAAGGCGGCGAACAGGGCGAGGCGGCGCAGGGTCTTGGCATCCATGGCATAGCCTGAATCCAGGTCGACCGGTTTGGCTGCGAGGGGGCGTGCAGGTTCGGCGTGGGTCATGGTGGTGCGACTCTCACAAGCGGGCGATTTCGACATGGCGGGGGCCGTGCGCCTGGGCCGGGCGCGGGTCATGGTCGTAACTGAGGAGGAAGTGGCGGCTGTGCAGGGTCTGGCGCCGGTAACGGCTGACGACTTGCGCCAGTGGGTCATCGTCGAAGAAGCCGCACACCAGGCTTTGCCGAGGCTGTACCTGGTGGGCCAGGAGATGCTCGAGCAGCGCCTGCAAAACCAGCGGGTCGTCGTTGCGCACGCTCAACCCGTGCAGGTGCAGGTAGTCGAAGGTGTCGCCGACGGCGGGCAGGTGCAGGCCGCCGAACAATCGGCTGTAGAGGTTGTAGGGCCTGCGCAGGGCGGCCAGCCATGGGCTGTAGCGGGCCACGCGGGTCTGCTTGAAGGCCTTCTGCTTCCAGACGCCGACCACGCCGACCACCTGCCCATCGAGGCAGGCCAGCCAGTAGTCTTCGATGCGCAGCCCCTGGTAGTACGGGCTGCCTGCCAGCAGCGCCTCGACCTCGTAGACAGGGAAGCCCTGGCGGTTGGCGGCCTGCCGCCATAGCAGTTGCATGGCTTGCGCATCCGCAGCGCTCGCAGCGCGGATCTGCAGGCCGCTGTCGGCGTGGCGACGGGACTGGCGACCGGGCAACAGGCTGGTGGTGATGCGCCCGTTCGGATAGAAGTTGGGCAGCCCAGGGCGGCCGCGGCCAACGATACCCAGGGGGATCAGGTTGTCTTCGAGAATGACGGCTTCCATCCAACTGCCGGGCGTCTGCATGGCCGTGGCGATGGCGCGAAACAGTGCGGCCAGCACGCGGCCGCCGCGTCCTTCGGCGGCGATGCGCAGGTCATGCAGGTAGCCGACCCTGCAGGGTTGGCCATTGATGTACTGCTGACGCTGGCCGATATCTACCATGCCGAGCAAGCGGCCTGGGCGTTCTTGGTGCTCGGCGACCAGCACCTGTGGCGCTTCGCAGGCCACCTGGGCGCCACTGAAGAAATCCGGCGCGCGCTCGAAGGTCAGGGTCACGCTGCCCATCTGCGGCGTGCGTCGCAGCAGGTCGAGCAGCGCCGCATTGTCATCGGGCCGGGCCGGGCGTACCAGAATCTCGTGATCGTTCGCCATCAGCTCACCTGCAACAGTGGGCGCAGGCTGGCGGGCAGTTCGCCGGGCCAGTGGCGCAGGGCTTCGAGCTTGATGTTGCCTTCCAGCATGCCGCGCGCCCGCGCCTGTTCCAGGTACAGCTGGCGCATCTGTGGCTGGGCGATGCAGCGTGCCGCAGCGAGCTGGCCGAGGTCACGGGCCAGGCGGTAGTGGAAGTTGTCGAGCAAGGCGCTTTCCAACTGCTGGGCCAGGTTCTGCAGGGCGGGCGAGTGCGGCTCGATGTTGCTTTCGAGCAGCAGCACATAGCCGGGACGAGCATCACCGCTGTCATCCAGGGCCAGCAGGGTGATCGGCAGCAGGCCGGCATAGTCGAGGCGGTCGAGTACGGTTTGCGCCAGGGTCGCACTGATCTTCTCACCGACCAGATCGACGCCATCGTTGCGCCCGAGGAAACGGAAGCAGGGCAGCGTGCACCAGTGGCCGCTGACCTCGAGGATGTCGTTCATCCGGTAGCGAGCGAAGCCACTGCCGGTGGTCAGCAGCGGCATCACCTGCTGGCCCTGACGCAGGGCCCAGGGTGGCAGGATCTTGCCGCTGTCGAGATCCTCGAATTCGTAGACATGGCTGCGGTAGGCCAGTGGGTAGCAGCCACGAAACGGGAAGGTGACCACGCCTTCCGTGGCCCACAGTCCTTTACCTTGGAAGCCCGCCTGCGGCAGGAGCTGGCGCAGGCGCTGGGCCCAGGGCGCGGCGGCGGCGGTATCCCAGGCGCTGACCAGCGCCAGTTGTGGCCAGAGTTCGGTGAAGAAGGCTGGATCGGCCTGGCCATCCCAGGCGCGCAGGCGCTGAGCAGCGGCTGTCGAGCGTGGGCAGCGCAGCGCGGCCATGGCGGCGCTGCGCTGGCCCCAATGGCCGCGGCTGAGCACCTCGGCCAGTTCTTCGCGGCACTGGCCCAGTTGTTCCAGCAGACCAAGGCCGAAGGTGGGGCTCCAGATCGACATGACGCTCAGGCGCGTATCGGCGACCAGGTAGGCCAGGGTGGCGAACAGCGAGTCGTCGGCGCTGCCGGCCAGGGCGATGCCGGGTGGCGCGGTCTGGGTCAGGCCGGCGATCAGGCGTTTGCCCAGCGACATCAACTGCATGTCGTCGTTGAGGTCGGCGCTGCTGCTTTCGCGCAGCGCACTGGGAATCCATGACAGTGACCAGTAGTGGCTGCCCTGGGCGATCTGCGGGTATTGCCGGTAGAGGTCGCCGATCCAGGGGCTGATCGCCTGGTCGAGTTCGCCGAGAAAGGTCCGGGTGTAGGGGATCCACTTGATCGCCGAGGTGGAGCCGCTGGTGGGCTGATAGCGGCTGATGGGGCTGTCGATCAGGCGTTGCTGGTTGTCCCGGCGTTGCCGCTCGAGGTCGTCCTGATAGTCGCGGTAATGGCTGCCGGGCAGGCGTGCGGTTATCTGCTCCCAGCTGTCATCGGGTCGAATGCCGCTATTGCGGCCGCGCGGGGAGCGTACGAAGCGCTGGCTCCAGTCGCGCAGCAGGCGGCGCTGCACGGCTTCGAGGTCATGTGCCTGACGCTCGAAGCGCTGCAGCCCGCCTTGCATGAAGGCCTTGAGCAGGCCGTGGCCGCAACGGCTGGCGATCACTGCGCTCATTGGCTCAGCTCGGCCGAGCCGTCCTGGATGACGCTGGCTTGTGCCGAGGGCTGCGCGGCAGTTGTGGTCGCTCGCCAATTCAGATTGCGGCGCAGCAGCTTCAGCGCCAGGCGCGAGCAATAGCGCAGCAGGGCGGAGTAGGACACTTCACCGGCACAGGGCAGCTCGGTGCCGCGCCGCCAGGACGGGTTGCGTTGCTCGAAGTAGGCGATGTCGGCGTCTTGTTCGCACAGCTCTGGGGTAATGCTGGCGACTTCCTCCTTCAGGTGCTGTGCGCCTTCGCCGAAGTCCAGCAGCATGCGCTGCGGGTCGAAGGCATCGGGAAAGAGCTGTTGGCTGTAGGCCGCGACCACCTGCTTCAGCGGGCTGTCGGGCGTGTTGCGGTCGGGGTAGTAGGCGTAGAAGTTGCGGGTCAGCAGCAGATAGGTCTTGTAGCCCTTGGATATCAACAGCCAGTAGAGCGGGGTCAGCGGATGGCGCAGGCGGGCGCGTATCAGTTGCGAGTAGAAGGCCACATGCAGGCAGCGAGAGCCCCAGTACGCCGGCTCGACTATGGTGTCACCGCTGAACAGCCCTCGGGCGCGTTTGCCATCTACGTTGATGTCGAAGTGAGTGAGGGTCGAAAAGCCGACGATACGCTTGCTCTTGCGGGTGCGTGCGAGGATCACGCCGCTCTTGCGCGAGAGGTCGTCGAGGAAGGTCTGCTGCGTGGTGTTCTGGTAGTACTGCGAGAAGACAGCGTACATCTGCTGGATATCGGCAGGGCTCAGGCGCTGCAGGGGTACATAGCGGCTGCTAAGTTTTTCGGCAGGTACAAGCATGGTGTGTCCCTCAATGGACGTTGTCATTTGTCTGGGCAGGTGTTTCCTCTAACTGCTGGGTGGGCCTGCATCTCTCAGGTCGGCTCCAATCACGCAACGGGATTGGAGAGATCTGCGCGACGGAGGAGTTTTCAGTCGATGGCCAGGCGCGGCCATTGATCCAAAGTTCGGCAGCGTCAAACTTGCGCGCTGTGCCATTTCTCGTCCTGGGCGGCGTGTTGCCAAACGACCCAAACGGCTCGACGCCTTGGCGCGCGCACCCGCTTTTGGATGGGGGAGGGCGGCAGCCTGAGGGAGGCAGATAGGTAAAAGCCCGAGCGGAGGGCTCGGGTTTGGTTAAAATTTGTGCTATCTTTCGCGCCCGCGATTTTTCCTACCCGTTTGCCAACGCCGGTCACTTTCCATGTCCATGCAAGCCGCCAAGCCCCTGTTCGACTATCCCAAGTACTGGGCCGAATGTTTCGGGCCCGCACCCTTCCTGCCGATGAGCCGGGAGGAGATGGATCAGCTCGGCTGGGACAGTTGCGACATCATCATCGTCACCGGCGATGCCTATGTGGATCACCCGTCGTTCGGCATGGCCATCATCGGCCGTCTGCTTGAGGCCCAGGGCTTTCGCGTCGGCATCATCAGCCAGCCGGACTGGCGCAGCAAAGACGACTTCATGAAACTCGGCGAGCCGAACCTGTTCTTCGGCGTGGCGGCGGGCAACATGGACTCGATGATCAACCGCTACACCGCGGACAAGAAGATTCGCAGCGACGACGCCTATACCCCAGGTGGCCTCGCCGGCAAGCGCCCGGATCGCGCCAGCCTGGTCTACAGCCAGCGCTGCAAGGAGGCCTTCAGCCATGTGCCGGTAGTGCTCGGTGGCATCGAGGCGTCGCTGCGCCGCATCGCGCATTACGACTACTGGCAGGACAAGGTGCGTCGCTCGATCCTGATGGACGCCACCGCCGACATCCTGCTGTACGGCAACGCCGAGCGCGCCGTGGTGGAGATCGCCCAGCGCCTGTCCCGTGGCGAGCAGATCGAGACCATCAGCGACGTGCGCGGCACGGCCTTCATTCGCCGCGATACGCCCGCGGGCTGGTTCGAGGTGGACTCCACCCGCATCGACCGCCCCGGCCGCGTCGACAAGATCATCAACCCTTATGTGAACACCCAGGACACCGAGGCCTGCGCCATCGAACAGGCCAAAGGCGAGGTCGAAGACCCCAACGAAGCCAAGGTCGTGCAGATACTCGAAAGCCCGCGCATGACCCGCGACAAGACGGTGATCCGCCTGCCGTCCTTCGAGAAGGTGCGCAACGACCCGGTGCTCTACGCCCACGCCAACCGCGTGCTGCATCTGGAAACCAACCCGGGCAACGCCCGCGCGCTGGTGCAGAAACATGGCGACATGGACATCTGGCTGAACCCGCCCCCCATTCCCATGACCACCGAGGAAATGGACTACGTGTTCGGCATGCCCTACGCACGGGTGCCGCACCCGGCCTACGGCAAGGAGAAGATTCCGGCCTACGAGATGATCCGCTTCTCGGTGAACATCATGCGTGGCTGCTTCGGCGGCTGCACCTTCTGCTCGATCACCGAGCACGAAGGGCGGATCATCCAGAACCGCTCGCACGACTCGATCATCCGCGAGATCGAGGAGATGCGCGACAAGGTGCCGGGCTTCACCGGCGTGGTCTCCGACCTCGGTGGGCCGACCGCCAACATGTATCGCATCGCCTGCAAGGATCCGGAAATCGAGCGGCACTGCCGCAAGCCGTCCTGCGTATTCCCCGGCATCTGCGAGAACCTCAATACCGATCACTCGTCCTTGATCGAGCTGTACCGCAAGGCGCGTGCCCTGCCGGGCGTGAAGAAAATCCTGATCGCCTCCGGTCTGCGCTATGACCTGGCCGTGGAGTCGCCGGAGTACGTCAAGGAACTGGTCACCCATCACGTCGGCGGTTACCTCAAGATCGCCCCGGAGCACACCGAGCGTGGCCCGCTGGACAAGATGATGAAGCCGGGCATCGGCAGCTACGACCGCTTCAAGCAGATGTTCGAGAAGTACTCGAAGGAGGCGGGCAAGGAGCAGTACCTGATCCCCTACTTCATCGCCGCGCACCCCGGCACCACCGACGAAGACATGATGAACCTCGCTCTGTGGCTCAAGCGCAATGGCTTCCGTGCCGACCAGGTGCAGGCCTTCTATCCCTCGCCGATGGCCACGGCCACGGCCATGTATCACTCGGGCAAGAACCCGCTGCGCAAGGTCACCTACAAGAGCGACGGCGTGACCATCGTCAAGAGCGAGCAGCAGCGCCGCTTGCACAAGGCTTTCCTGCGCTACCACGACCCGAAGGGCTGGCCGCTGCTGCGCGAGGCGCTGGAGCGCATGGGCCGCAGCGATCTGATCGGCAACGGCAAGCACCACCTGATCCCCACCTACCAGCCGCAGACCGACGAGTACCAGAGCGCACGGCGCAAGAACTCCACGCCGGCGGGCAGCAAGAAGGTCGGCGGTGGCGGCAAGATCCTCACCCAGCACAACGGCCTGCCGCCGCGCGCCAGCGATGGCAGCAAACCCTGGGACAAGCGTGAGCAGGCAAAGGCGGCGGCCTTCGCCAAGCTGCAGGAGCAGAAGAAGGGCAGCGGCAAGGGTGCAGGCGGGAAGAAGAAATCACGCCCGGTGGCGCCGCGCTGAGGGCCAAGGCTGGCGCGTGTCTGTCGGCCTCAGTGACCGGCAGACACGCCCGTCGCGGTCACATCTGACCTGATTGCCACTGCGCTTCGCGGCTGGCCAGCGCGGCAGCGATGTCCTCGATGCTGTCGGAGGCGATGCTTTCCGGCAGCGGGTCGAAGCCCACGCTGGCGAACAACTGGCCGTAGCTGTTGCGCAGCTCGGCATAGGCCAGGTCGCGGCGCAGGTCGGCCTGCAGGGTGTTCAGCTCACCCTGGATCAACTCCAGTTCACCGATGCCCTGGGCCTGATAGCGGTTACGCAATTGCTCGACGATCTGGCTGTCCAGGCCGGCCAGTTGCTGGCTGGTCTGGAACTGGCGCTGGGCTTCGCGGAAGTTGGCATTGGCCACGTGCAGTTGCGCCAGAATGGCCATGGACATGGCCTGGCGGCGCGCGTCGGCGACTTCCTGGCCGGCCTTGGCCACGTCGATGGCGGCTGGCGCGGAAAGCACGTTGAACAGGTTCCAGGTGACCTTCACGCCGTAGTCGGCCCAGCTCTGGTTGACCAGGAAGGAGTTGCTGTCGTAATGACCGCCAGCCGAGAACTCCAGGCCAGGCAGCAGGCGCAGCATGGCCTTGCGGGTTTCGGCGGCGCTGATGCGCGCCTGATAGTCCTGCTCGCGCAGTTCCGGACGGCTGGCCAGGGCTTCTTGTTCGAGCTGGCTGAGCTCGACCTTGAGTTCCGGCATCTGATAGCCGCCATCGGGCGCCAGTTCGACATCGGTGCCCAGGGGCAGGTTGATCAGGGTCGCCAGTTCGGTCTTGGCCAGGGACAACGCGCGGCGCTGTTCTTCCAGTTGCCGGGTGGCCTCGATCAGCGCGCGCTGGTAGCTCAGTGCCTGGATCGGGTCGCCGATGCGCTGTTCGCTGAGGTGCTGGCTGTTGTCACGGGCCTGGGCGACCCGGTTCATCAGACTGTCGATCTGGGTCAGCAGGCGGTCGGCTGCCACTGCGCGCCAATAGGCCGAGCGCACATCCTGAATGATGGTGTGCAGCACCTTGCGCCGGCGTTCCTGCACGATCAGGCGCTGGTCGCCCTGTTGCTTGGCGCTGACGTAGCTGACGCCGAAGTCGAGCACGTTCCACACCATGGTCAGGTCGGCGACGTCGCGGTCACGATCCTGCGAGGTGGAGGGCTCCAGCGATTGGGTGCCGGTGCGGATGCTCTCGCTGCTGGAGGCACTGATGTTGCTGCGCCCTGCGTAGCCAGCCGACAGAGCCATGCGTGGCAGCATGTCGAAGGTGGCCAGGTCGACCTGGCGCTGCGCCATGGCCTCTTCCATGACCTTCAGGCGCGCCTCGAGGTTGTACTTCACCGCACGAGCCATGGCCTCATGCAAGGTCAGCGGACCATTGAGCGGCTCCTGATCCTTGAACATCATCGTCAGATCATGCTGTGCCCTTTGTTCACTGACGCTGCGGTCAATCGGCTTGCTGGTGACGGCGCAGCCACTGATGGCCAGCGTCAACAAGCTGATCGTGAACAACTTCTGTGTATTACCCATCCTTGAACTGCCCCCTAGTACGGTGTTCATTCGATTCTTATAGGTTTTGCCGATCAGGCCTGTGGCATTGGCGCGGACAACTGTCCCAGCGCCCAGGCGAGGTCTCTTATCTGGCGTTGTTCGCTTGCGCCTATCTCTTGCAACTGCTGGCCCAGTGTCGGTGCCCCGGTCACCGCTCCGAGGTCATTGCCGCCCAGGCCACCGCCCCAGCGTAGCTGGATATCACTCGATTGCTGGGGCACCTCCTTGCTGAACAGACCGGAGAAGCTGCTGCTGCCGAATACGCTGGCATCGCCACCGCCAAAGCCGAGGAAGCCCACGGCGCTGCCATTGCCGCCTCCGCTGTCACTGCTGGAGAAGACCAGGGCAATGTAGCTGGGCGCCAGCGCGCCATTGTTGATGAAGATATTGCCCAGGGTAGGAATACCGCTGCCCAGGGTCGGTAGATCGAACAAGGGCGGTGGCAGCAGTGGTGAGGCGAAGATCGGGGCCGGGGCTGGCGGTAGAGCCGTATCGGGCTGCGAACTGGGTTCCGTAGGCAGGGTGCTCCCTGGATTGCTGCGGAACTCCGGATCCCCTTCGGTTTGATTTTGGGTATAGGGCTGACCGACCAGGCCACTTGTAAGCGTGTTGCCGGCTGAATCGCTGATGCCGGTGCCACTGCTGTTGAGTGCCAGGGCCAGGCTGCCGCTGCCTACAACGTTGCTAATGCTGATCTGGTAGGTGCGTGCATCGATCTGCACCAGGCTGCTGAGGTTACCCTGGGCGCTGCCGGTACTGACCAGGCTGAAGTCCGACAGATCGACGCCGCTCACGTCTTCGCTGAAGGTCAGTGTATAGCGCACATTGCCGGCACTGCTGGAGGCTTGATCGAGGGTCAGGGTCGCAGTGGGCGCTGTGGTGTCGACGCGCACGCCCGAGGTGTCTCCGACATTGTTCAGGGTCAGATTCATGGCATTGCCAGTGGCATCGCGCAGGCTGCCACCATTGTTCTGCAGGCCCGTCACGGTGATGCCGTCCGCATCGTTCAGACCAGGTTGCACGCTGTACTGGAAGACCAACGTCGTGGTGCCAGAGCCTGCCACATAGTCGGCGAAGACCGTGGTGCCGCCGATATCCAAGGCAAGCCTTGGCGTACCGTTGACCAGAACGGCTTCGCTGGCGTTGACCACGAAGGTCAGGGTATCGCCTGCGTTGTACTGTACGCCGGCTGGCACGTTGACACTGCCAATGAGTGGAACCACGGTGTCGACGGCATAATTGCTCGATAGGGTACCGCCAACGCCGGCATTACCTGCTGCGTCCTGTACGGCCGTGTTGTTCAGCGTGATCAGGTTGCTGCTCGCGGTGACGTTGGCGTCTGGCGTCAGGGTCGCTGTCCAGGTGATGCCGCCATCGTTGCTGCTGAGCCCGCTGAGAGTGCCATTGGTTGCGCTGAGGTCAGCCAGACTCAGACCCGTTACCGCTTCGTTGAAGGTGATCGTCACGGTTGTGGTCTCACCGGCAGCCAGCGCGGTGTCGCTCAACTGGATGGTCGCAGTCGGGCGCTGGGTGTCGATGGCGTAGTTGTTCGAGTTGGTGCTGCCGCTGCCGATATTGCCAGCGGCATCCTGTACCCCGCTGTTGTCCAGGGTAATGACATTGCTGGTGTCGGCAATGTTGCCATTGGGCGTCAGGATTGCCGTGTAGGTGATGTTGTCCGAAGTGCTCAGGTTGCTCAGGGCACCGTTGGCCACGCTGAAGTCGGCCAGGCTAAGGCCTGTGACAGCTTCGTTGAAAGTGATGCTCACGGCGGTGGTTTCACCTACGGCCAGGGCGGTGTCAGTTACCACGATGGTGGCCGTCGGCCGTTGGGTGTCCATGGCGTAGTTATTGGAGTCGGTGGTGCCGGTGCCGGTATTGCCTGCAGCATCGGTGTAGCCAGTGTTGTCCAGGGTGATCAGGTTGGTCGTGTCAGTGACGTTGGCGTTCGGCGTCAGGGTGGCGGTCCAGGTGATACCTCCATCGGTGCTGCCGAGTCCTCTGATGCTGCCGTTTGCCACGCTGAAGTCATCCGTGGTCAGACCGGTCACCGCCTCGTTGAAGGTGATGGTGACGGTGGTGTTCTGGCCTGCTTTCAAGGTGGTATTGGCAACCACGATGCTGGCGCTTGGGCGCTGGGTGTCGATGGCATAGTTGCCCGACTCGGTGCTGCCCGTGCCGGTGTTGCCGACGGTATCGGTGTAGCCGGTGTTGTCCAGGGTGATCAGGTTGCTGCTGTCGGTGACGTTGGCGTTCGGCGTCAGAGTGGCAGTCCAGGTGATGCCGCCGTCGTTGGAGCTTAGGCCGCTCAGGGTGCCGTTGGCGACGCTGAAGTCGGTGATGGTCAGTCCGGTGACCGCTTCGCTGAAGGTGATGGTGACGCTGGTGGTCTGCCCGGCCTTCAACGCGGTATCGCTCGCCACGATGGTGGCCGTGGGGCGCTGGGTGTCAATGGCGTAATTGTTCGAGTTGGTACTACCAGTACCTGTGTTGCCAGCGGCATCCTGAACACCCGTATTATCCAGGGTGATCAGGTTGCTGCTGTCGGTAACGCTGCTGCTTGGCGTCAGGGTGGCGGTATAGGTGATGTTGTCCGAGGTGCTCAGATTGCTCAGGGTGCCGTTGGCCACGCTGAAGTCGGTCAGGCTCAGGCCTGTCACTGCCTCGTTGAAGGTAATGGTCACGACAGAGGTTTCACCGATGGCCAGCGCAGTGTCAGTCACCACGATGGTGGCCGTCGGCCGTTGGGTGTCGATGGCGTAGTTGTTGGAGTCGGTGGTGCCGGTGCCGGTATTGCCTGCAGCATCGGTGTAGCCGGTGTTGTCCAGGGTGATCAGGTTGGTCGTGTCGCTGACGTTGGCGTTCGGCGTCAGGGTCGCTGTCCAGGTGATGCCGCCGTCGCTGGAGCTGAGGTTGCCGAGTGTGCCGTTGGCCACGCTGAAGTCACCCGTGGTCAGGCCGGTCACCGCCTCGCTGAAGGTGATGGTGACGGTGGTGTTCTGGCCTGCTTTCAAGGCGGTATCGGCAATCACGATGCTGGCACTTGGGCGCTGGGTGTCGATGGCATAGTTGACCGAATCGGTGCTGCCTGTGCCGGTGTTGCCGACGGCATCGGTGTAGCCGGTGTTGTCCAAGGTGATCAGGTTGCTGCTGTCGGTGACGTTGGCACTGGGCGTTAGGGTAGCGGTCCAGGTGATGTTGTCCGAGGTGGCCAGATTGCTTAGCGCACCGTTGGCCACGCTGAAGTCACCCGTGGTCAGGCCGGTCACCGCTTCGCTGAAGATGATGGTGACGGTTGTGGTCTGCCCGGCCTTGAGCGTGCTATCGCTCACCACGATGGTGGCCGTGGGGCGCTGGGTGTCGACGGCATAGTTGACCGAGTCGGTGCTACCGCTGCCGATATTGCCGGCCATATCCATCACGCCGGTGTTGTTCAGGGTGATCAGGTTGCTGGCATCGCTGACGCCGGCATCTGGCGTGAAGGTGGCCGTCCAGGTCAGGCCGCCATCGTTGCTGCTGAGGCCGCTGAGGCTGCCGTTGGCCACGCTGAAGTCGGCGATGTCCAGGCCTTGCACGGCCTCGTTGAAGGTCACGGTGACGGTGGCGGTCTCGCCGATGCGCAGCGCCGTGTCGCTGAGGGTGATGCTGCTGGCTGCCGGGCGCACACCATCTACCACCAGGGCCTTGTTGGCACCCAGGGAGCCTGCAGCGCCGGGTGTTGGCAGGGTGAGGAGGGCGGCCTGGTTGGCGCCGTCCTCAATGCTGCCGCCGTTGAGGCTCAGGGCCGCAGTGGAAACGTAGTCGAGGTCGGCGGAGCTGTCACCGGCCTGTACGGTGTAGCTGAAGCTCAGGGTGTCGCTGCCCGAGCCGGAAAGGTAGTTGAGTACACGGTCGGTGGTGCCGGTTTCCAGGGTCAGGGTCGGGGTACCGGTGACATTCACGGCACTGCTGAACTGGACGGTGACGACTATGGTGTCGCCGATCCTGTAGGTGTCGTTGGCCGTGCTGGACGAGACGCTGGTGACCGTCGGGGCGGTGGGGGCGGTCAGGGTCAGGTCATTGCCAGTGCCACCGACATAGCTGGTGGTCAACTGGGTGCCATTGCCCGCCGCATTGAATCTGTCGCCCTCGAAGAGGCCACTGAAGGTGCCGGAGATGGCATCGGCGGCATCATTGAGGATGACCTCATAGATCTCGCCATTGCCGGCCGCATAACCGTGGGTGACCGCCAGGGTCGCATCTGCAAGCTCGACGGTGCCGTTTACCACGACCTGGTCGTAGCCGGTGCCCGCACTGGCGCCATTGATATCCAGTGCCAGAGTGCTGCCGAAGCCCAGGGTCAGGTTGCCATTCACGGTCAGGGTGCCGGCGCCGCCGTTGCCTGGAGAGAGGGTGCCGCCATCCTGCACGATGACGTTGCCACCCAAGGTGCCGCCGCCGGCCAGGGTGGCGCCATTGGCCACGGTGGTGGCGCTGCTGGTGCTGCCGTCCACCACCAGGGTACCGGCGGAAACGGTGGTACTGCCGGTGTTGGTATTGCTGGCCGAGAGATTCAGGCTGCCGCTGCCCGTCTTGGTCAGGCCGCCGCTGCCGCTGATCACCCCGGAGAGCGTCGCGGCGGCGCCGGCATTGATGGTGGCCGCGCCGGTCAAGGCCAGGGCATTGTCTATGGTGGTGTTGCCCGTGATCTGCAGGGTGGTGCCGTTGGCCAGGTTGAGGCTGCCGGCGCCCAGGTTGCCGTCACCGGCGACGCTCAGGGTGCCGGCATTGACGTTGGTGCTGCCGTTGTAGCTGTTGCTGCCGCTCAGGGTCAGGGTCGCGGCGCCGGCCTTGGTCAGGTTGTTGCTGCCGCTGATCACGCCGGAGAGAGTGGTATCCGCGCCGGTATTGACCGTGGCGTTACCGCTCAGGGCAATGGCGTTGTCGATGGTGGAGGCACCAGTGACGGCCAGGGTGCTGCCAGCCGCCAGGGTCAGCGTGCCGCTGCCCAGGTTGGCGTCGCTGGCGACGCTCAGGGTGCCGGCGCTGACGGTGGTGGCGCCGTATGTGTTGGTGCCGGACAGGGTCAGGGTCGAGGCGCCCGCCTTGGTCAGGGTGTAGGCACCGCTGACCACGCCGGACAGGGTGGCGTTGGCCGCTGCCGTGACCGTGGCGTTGCCGCCGAGGACGATGGCGTTGTCGACGGTGGTCGCGCCGGTGAGAGCCAGCGTGGTGCCGGCGGCCAGATTGACCGGCCCCGAGCCCAGGTTGCCGTCGCTGCTTACGCTCAGGGTGCCGGCATTGACGAAAGTGGCGCCATAGCTGTTGCTGGCGGCCAGGCTCAGGGTACCTGCGCCGGTTTTCGTCAGGGCGTAGGCGCCGCTGATGGCGCCACTGAGGGTGGCGGCGTCGCTGCTGTCGATGGTGCTGTTGCCGGTGAGGGCGATGGCATTGTCGATGGTCGTGGCGCCGGTGATTGCGAGCGTGCTGCCAGCCAGGGTCAGGCCGCCCGTGCCGAGGTTGCCATCACCAGCAATCGACAGTGTGCCGGCGGAGACGGTGGTGGTGCCGCTGTAGGTGTTGCTGCCGGCCAGGGTCAGGGTGCCGTTGCCCTGCTTGATCAGCGAGCCGCTGCCGGAAATCACCCCAAGAACCGAGGTACTGGTGTTGTCGCCGCCGGAGGTCAGGCTGTAGCTGCCCAGTTGGATGCTGGCGTTGGCATTGTTGCTCGCCAGGCTGCCGATGGTCTGATCCGAGAGTAGGGTCAGCACGCCGTTGCCGTTGACCCGTACCGCACTGCTGCTGGACACCGAGGCGTCGCCGTCAAGCTTCAGCCAGCCGTAATTGAGCAGCGTGGTGCTGCCGATGTAGCTGTTGTTGCCGGAGAGGGTCAGCGCATGGCTGGCCGAGCCTGTCTGGTTGATAGACAGGCCCCCGTCGCCACTGATATTGCCGGAGAAGGTGGTGTCTGCGGTCTGTAGGGTGGTCAGGGTATTGCTGCCCAGGGTTATCGAGCCCGCGCCGGAGAGGTTACCGATGGTTTCGCTGCTCGATAGTGCCAGGGTGGCGCCTGCGGCGATCGACACGCTGCTGCTGTCGGAAAGGGCACTACCTCCGGCGACAGTGAGCGTGCCGGCGGCGATGTTGGTGGCGCCGGAGAAGCTGTTGATAGCGCCGCTCAGGGTCAGGTTGCCGGCCCCGGCCTTGGTCAGTGCGCCGCTGCCGGCGACCACGCTGACGATGGACGCGGTATCACCCGAACCGTTGCTGAAGGTCTGGGTGGTACCCCCGGCGAGGGTGATGGTGCCGCCGGTGAGGGTCAGGCCACTGACCTGATCCAGATCGAAGGTCAGGCTCTCGTTGATCGATACGGCATTGAGGTTCAGCGTCTGGCCGGCCAGGGAGGCATCGAAGACGATGGTCTGGCTGCCGGTGGTGTCGTTGGCGGCGATGGCGACGGCTTCGCTGAAGCTCACACCGTTACTGACGTTGATGGTGGCAGTGTCGGTGTTGTTGGTCACGTAGATGGTATCGCTGGTGACCGTGGTGGTGGCGCTGGCGCTGCCCCCGGCGCCGTCATTGAGGGTGAAGCTGATGGTCGCGTCGCCGGCTGGGGTGTCGTTGCGGTAGGTGATGCGCTGTGCCACGTCGTTGACCAGCGCGGTGGTGGCGTTGGTGCCGCTGCTGGTGAAGTTGACTGTCAGCACGCCGTTGTTATTGGTGAAGGTGGCGAAGGTCTGCCCATTCGCTTGCAGGTTGTTGTTATCGATGCTGAATAAGGCGCCAGCGGACGTATCGAAGCCGAACAAGTCGCTGCTTACTGCAGTGCCGTTGCGTTGAATGACCAGGCTGGCGCCGGACCAGTTGCCGTTGCCGCCATTCAATGCGCCCAGCTCGGTGTCGCTCAGGCTGGCATTGCTGCCCACGTCGAGGTGCACGGTATTGCCCACGTTGCCCCAGGCCACGCTGTCGCCATTCAGGTTGCCGATTGTGGGAGCGGTATTGGCCCCTTTCAGGTCGGCCAGGATCAGTTGCTGCAGATCCATGTTGGCTACCGATGAGGCACCAACGAGATTGGTCACGCGCAGGGTGAAGGAGGAGATGTCATTGTACTTGGAGGCGTTCAGGTCGATGGTCAGCGGCCCCTGGGCGCCGTCGTAGGAGAATGAGTCATTGACAGCGATTCCGCCCGAGGTGGCGCTGAAGTCGAGGCGATATTTACCGCCGAAGCTCTGGATCACCATGCCGTCGAGGTCGAATGTGCCCAGGTCGACGTTGTCTGCGGTCCAGGTCAGCTCGTAATAATAATTGCCGTCGCCATCCATCTGCGGGCTGGTATTGAAATAGATGGAATTAGGTGAGCTGGCCCGGGTTGCACCGGTTGATTCGGTAATGTTGAAACCGTCGACGGTGTTGCCGCCGGTATTGTTGTTCCAGTAGGTATCGCCAAACGGCTGGGTAGCTGAGGGCAGCGCCAGCAGGTTGTCGTAGTTTGCCAGTTGCGCCATGTCCAGCACGTCATGAGCGGCGATTTCGCCACTCTGCCGCTCCAACTCCCAGTCGCCGCCCATGGCGGCAGCGCCGGTTCTGTCGGAGGAGGCCGCGATGTCGGCTTGGGTCAGCGTCGCCAGTTGCTCCACCAGGGCGGCACCGCTGTCGCTACGACCGATGTCGCAGCCATAAAGGAGGATGTCGCCGTCGCTGCTGAGGCTGGCACCGATCGCGGCCAGCTCGGTCGAGCGGCTGGCGACGTTCTGGTTGTCCAGCGTGGCGCTGCCCAGTTTCAGCAGGCCCTGCTCGCCATGGCTGAAAATATGGATGGCATCGATGTCCTGCCGGCCTTGCAGATAGTCGGCGATCTGTTGCAGGCCATCACGGTTGCCGTCGAGTACCACCACCTCGACTCCCGGGCGTAGCGAGGCGATCAGTTGCTCCTTGTCGGCCACCTTGCCATCGATGAACACCAGATCCTGACGCTGATCGGCCGTGGCACTTTCTGGCGCTGCGGCCAGGGTGTCGTGCGAGGCGTCGGGGCTGCTTGCCGCATCCGGGGTATCGGTGGGCTGGCTGGCGGTGGTCTCGGCGACGGTAGCGGCCACGGCGCCGTCGAACATCATGCGGGCTTCGAGGCTGATGGCCAGAGGAGCATGCAGCGAGCCAGTCTGGGGTTTGCTGCGGGTTGAGACTTTCGGCAGATTGCGAAACATTTTGAACTTCCTCCCTGGACTCACCGCTCATGTTTCCTCTACTGCCGAGGCTCTACGTGGGTTGGTGAATGGGCATGCAAGTGTGACTGGTGGCGGTATGCCTTCAGTGGCCGTAAAAGCAGTCTAGTTCTTTATCCGGCAATTGATAGGCGTCCCGATAAATAAATCTTCGCCTGCCCGGATGTCAGCTATGGTTCTTATCGGCTCGGGCCGCAAGGAAGAAGTCGGCGGATCGGGCGACTCCGTGATCATGCGACCATAATCGAAAAGGAATAGTCATGAGCGATCAGTCCTACATTGGTGCGATCAGTGGTTGGGCACCCAACTTCGCACCCCGTAACTGGGCCTTCTGCCAGGGGCAATTGCTGCCCATCAATCAGAACCAGGCGCTCTTTGCCGTCATCGGCACAACCTATGGGGGGAACGGTCAGACCAACTTCGCCCTGCCCAACCTGCAAGGCCGTGTACCCATTGGGGCGGGGCAATCGCCAGGCACCACGCTGCACCCTCTGGGGCAGCAGGCAGGCCAGGAAACCATGACCCTGACACCACTGCAGATGCCCGCGCACAACCATGCCGCCACGGTCTCGGCCAGCGCGTCCTTGCCGGCCAGCAGCGCGGCTGCCACCACGGCCACGCCGACAGCCAGCACCGTGTTGGCCAGTGCCACCGGCGCTTATGGCCGCGAGATAGTCGATGTGAAGATCTATGCGCCGGCCCCTGGTTCGGTCAGCGTACCCCTCAGCACGACGGCCACCGTGACCGTGGGCGCTACTGGCGGCAACCAGCCTTTCTCCATCCTCCAGCCCTTCACCGTCATCAACTACATCATCTGCATGCAAGGGATCTTCCCCCCACGCGATTGATGGCTCGAGGAGTATTGCAATGGATATCGACAGCTACATGGGGGTAGTCGCCCCCTTTGCTGGAAACTTCGCGCCGCGAGGCTGGATGACCTGTAGTGGGCAGCTTTTGTCGATTGCCCAGTTCGACGCACTGTTTTCTCTGTTAGGTACTACCTATGGAGGTAATGGCACGACCACCTTCGGCTTGCCCAACCTCAATGGACGTGTCGCGATGGGGGCCGGTGGGCAATACGATCCCGGCGAGATGGCCGGGACGGAAAGCACCACGCTGCTGCTGAACAATCTGCCCCAGCACCAGCACGATGCCGTTAGCCAGTTGAGCGTGGCCCTGCAGGAAGCGGACGTCCCCGCCACTGCAAGCCAGGCCTCGGCCACCAGCACGCTCGGGCAAAGCCTTGGCAATTATGGTCGCGAGGACGTAGCGGTACAGATCTACGCGCCCGCGCCAGGCTCTGTGCAGTTGCCCGCGCAACTGCAGATGAGCGTTCAGTTAGCCGTCAATGGTCAGAACCAGCCGGTGAGCATAGTGCAGCCAGTACTGGCCCTGACGCAGTGCATCTGTATCGAGGGGCTCTATCCACCTCGGCAGTGATCGGTCGCCACTATCAGGCCTAGCAGGCTGTTGAAAACTACCTGCGTTGGCAATACTGCGTTAAAAACGACCTCAAAATGCTCATTTACAACACGTAAACTGCGCTTTTTCGGTCGTTTTTGCCTTGTCTTGCCTGCCTCGCCTACGTTTTTCAACGGCTTGCTAGTTGAACTGGGCCTGATAGTGGCGCAGGCCGTCACCAGGGGAGGCGATCGGGCTCAGGTAGAGCATGTATTCGCGGCCGCTGGCGCTCTTGAGGCGGTACTGCGCTTCCAGCAGCAGCACGTTCATGGGTGTGGTGAAGATCAGCGAGAAGGGCGTGCGATAACCATTGTTCGCCACGCCTCCTTCCACCAGCCTGTGCAGGGTCAGTTGGACCGGGTCGGGCACGGTCTCTGCCGTGAACAACTGGCCGATTTCCGCGTTGAAAGACCGAGCCGTGAGGCCTTGAGTATCGATGAGCATGGGTCACTCCCTGTGCTTAGGAATAATTGGCATTGCCTGCCAGGCAGGGGGAAATATAGCAGCCCATGAACCAGATGAAGGCCGGCGGTGAGCTCAAGCGCCGTGTCGCCTGCGCGGCGGACGAACCCTGGCTGCGCCAGCTCTTCGCCCAGTTACGGGGTTTGCAACCTGAGCTGTTGGCCGCCTGTCCGCAATTGCTGGAGCAGCAATGGCAACTGCAGCGCCAGGTTTTCGCCAATCATTATCCCGAGGCCCGTACCGAGATCGTGCTGATCGACGCTGAGCCGGTCGGGGCGCTCACCTGGCACGCGGGGGCGACATGCATTCGCCTGTTGGATATTGGCCTTGAGGCCCAGCACCGCGGGCAGGGCCTGGGCGAGCGACTGCTGAGGGAGCTGATCGGCCAGGCCGACCAGCAGGGCAAGGCGCTGGAACTGGCGGTGATGCGCCACAACCCCGCGCTGCGTCTCTACCAGCGCTTGGGGTTTCGTGCGCAAGCTAATGCGGAGGATGAGGTTCAGCTACAGATGCGCCGTGAGCCGCAGCAAGTGGCCTGAGTCGTCTCAAAATCCACTTTCGCGCACACCGAGCGCCGCGATTCGCCGCCAGGCGGCGCCCAGCAGGGACTGGCGCTCACCCTCTAGCAGCACCACGCCGCGCAGTGGGTGGTCGGGATGGATGTCGTCTTCGAGCAGCGTCAGGCGTGTCCCGTATTGCGCCTGCACGGGCTCGGCGCGATGTTGCGCGTCGCGGCGCACGGCGATGGGGCCACCATGATCGGAGCTGAGCGCCTCCAGCTCCAGGTAGGCGGCAGCGGTGGGGTTCACTTCATCCAGGCGCACCGGCATGGCCGGGCGTGCTGGGTCATCGGCAATGAAACGTCCGCTGCTGCCAGCCTCGACCCGCCAGAGGTTCTCTTCGGCCAGGTAGCCGCGCAGGCGCAGCCCAGGCTCGACGATGCGCGCCAACGGCTCGGCAGGGTGCAGCCAGCGATCCACACTCAGGTCGCGTTGCAGGTCACGCACCACGCCGGCCTGTGGCGCGCGTAACTGCAGGCGCTCACGTTGCGCAGCGAGGCCGCGGTATTCGGCCACGGCCTCGGCCAGGCGCTGTTCGAGAACGCCGGCGTCGGCCGCCGTCTCGCTGCGTGCCGACAGACGACGTAGTTGCAGTTGCAGAATGTCGATCTCGCGGCGGACGATGGCTTGCCGCGAGTCCAGATCGGGCGAGTCCAGTTCCAGCAGCAGGTCACCGGCCGCCACGCTCTGCCCGTCCTGCACGTGCACCGCCTTCAGGCGCGCGGCCACCGGAGCGTGCAGGGCATGGGTGCGGGAGGCTTCGAGCAGGGCCGGTATCTCCACCGAACTGCGCCAGGGCACCACCAGCACCAGCAGTACCGCGCCCAGGCCCAGCCCGGTGAGCAATGCCTTGTGCGGATTGGCCTGTTCGCGGCGTTGCCACCACTCGCCCAGTTCGCGCCAGATCGGCAAACCGATGAACCAGAGCAGCTCCACCAGCATGAGGAAGATGCCCAGCACCTTGAAGAACAGGTGATAGACCGCCAGGGCGATGCCGAGGAACAGGATCGCGCGCCAGATCCATGAGCCATAGCCCCAGATCAGCAGGCGTTTGCGCATGGCCGGCGACCAGGGCTCGGGGGCCGGTTCGCCATAGCCGAACAGCGCCTCGCGCAGGCGCCAGCGGCACAGGGCGAAGGCGCGTTGCTGCAGGTTATCCACGCCCCACAGGTCGCTGATCAGAAAATAGCCATCGAAGCGCATGAAGGGGTTGAGGTTGATCACCAGGGTGGTGATCCAGGTGGCGCTGGCCAGCATGAACGCCGCAGTGCGCGCTGGGCCGTCCGGCAGCAGCGACCAGGCCAGCAACGCCAGTACCGCTAGCGACAGTTCGGCAAGCACGCCACCAGCACCGATCAGCAGCCGTGAACGGCGGTCACGCACGCGCCAGGCGTCGCTGACATCGGTGTAGAACATCGGCAGCAGCACCATGAAGGCCAGGCCCATGCTCTGCACCCGGCAGCCGGCACGCTTGGCCATGAAGGCATGGCCGAATTCGTGGCAGAGCTTGGCGAAGGTCAGTGCCACGCCGAAGGCCAGGGCACCGCCGAGGCTGAACAGATGGGGGAAGGTGGTGAGAAAGCGCTGCCAGTCGCGGATCACCAGGAACAGGCCGAGTAGCAAGACCAGCGGCAGGCCCCTGCGCAGAAGCCAGGGGCCGTGGCGCTCCAGCACCGGCCAGGCGCGATTGAGAAAGGGATCCGGGCGCCACAGCGGGATGCGGAAGAACAGGTACTGATGCAGCACCCGCTTCCACGGGCTCTGGCGCTGGGCGGCGGCTTTCATGGCGTAGCTAGCGCGCTGCCTGTCGTCCAAGGCGGCGATCAGGTCATGCTGGCTGAGAAAACCCAGCATCTCCTCCAGCTCGGCAGAGCCAAGGGGCAGGCCGGGTTCGGCATTGGCCGCCGCCAGCACGCGCTGTGGCTCGCCCAGCGTCCAGTGACGCAGCAGGCGCACGGCCGCCGCACCGAGCTTGAAGTAGCGGCCGCGCAGCGGGTCGGCCAGCGTCCATTGCGGTGCGCCATCGAGGCCGGGGGCGGCCGGCGATAGCTGCAGGTCGGGGCGCAGCGCGGGCAGCATCACAGGCCCAGGCTCTGCCGCGCCGCGGCCAAAGGCCGGCGCAGCAGGTAGTAGGCCAGCGGCGCGCGGTCGCCGAACAGCTTGGCGGTGCCGCGCAGGCCGATACGCGGCGGCGCTTCGATGAAGGCAGCGTCGAGGCGATAGGCCAATTGCCCGGCGGCGGTGCTTTGCGCCTCGTAGGCGGCGCGCTCCAGTCGCGCTTGGTGACGATGCAGCGGATCGCTGTCGAGAAACAGCGCCACCTCGGCGCCGGGCTGCAGGGCGATGGCGTCACCCACTGGCAGTTCGATGCGCAGTTCGGCCTGATTCGGGTCGGCTATCTGCATCAGTCGTTCGCCGGTCTGCACCGGTTTGCCGGTCAGGCGCTCGGCATCGGCGAACACCGCGATGCCCGCGCGCTCGGCGCGCACCTCGCTGCGCGCCAGCAACTGCTGGGCATAGTCGCGCTCGGCGCGCTTCTGCTCGACGCGCGCGGCGAGCAGATCCAGGCGGGCGCTGGATTCGGCATCGACGAAGGCGCGCTGGCTGTTGGCCTTGAGTTCCGCCTCGGCCACGCCCAGGGTGCGCTCGGCGACATCGGCCTGGGCCTTGAGGCTGGTGGCATCGAAGCGCACCAGCACGTCCCCGGCGGCCACCTGCTGATTAGGCTTGACCAGGAACTCGGCGATCACCCCATCCAGTGGCGCTGCCACCACGCGGCCACCCAGGGGCACCACCTCGGCAGGGGCCAATACCGACTGGCGTACCGGGATCAGCAGCAGCAAGCAGAGCACAGCGGCCACGGCCAGCAGCTTCTTGCGTGGCCAGCGCAGGCGCCAGGGCTTGCGCGGCTGCAGGGCCAGCCAGGCATGGGCGTAGCTGTCGGCCAACTGCGTCAGCAAGGATTGCTCGGCATCGTTGAAGGCTTGCTCGCGGGCCAGCCACAGGCCACCGAAGGTTTCGCCGCTGCGGTTCTTCAACGGCAGCCAGTAGGCGTGTGGGGCGGACAGCTCGTTCATGTCCAGGCGAGTCTGCTCGTCCAGCTGCGCCGGGTCGACGTTATGCCCCTCGTCCAGGCACCCCTGCTCGCGCAGGGCCGCAGCGGCACGCTCGACGAACGCGACGAAAGGGGAGTGCGCCTCCACCACGCTGATGCCGGTCAGCGCCTGCACCTTGCCGGCGATCAGCAGGGCGGCATGGCGGAAACCGAACAGCGCCTGGCCATCATTGACCATGGCGAAGGCCAGTTGCTCGGTGTTGTCAGCCCTGCGCGCCTGCTGCTCGAGGCCGAGGAACAGGGCGAAGATGCGCTCCGCGCTGGCCGGCAGCGGCGCGTTCATGGTGACTCCTGGAACTGCGCGGTGCCGCTCATGCCGGCCAGCAGGCCTTTGGCATCCTCGGGCAGGCTACCGATCAGCAGCAGGGTCTGGCTGCCTTCATCGATGCGCGCGCCCAAGCGTTTGATCCTGGCCTGCAGGGGCTTGCCGGTTTCGTCGGGGATGAACTCGAAGGCTTGCCCCGGTTGCAGGCGGCTGAGCCAGCTCGAGGGCACCAGCAGATAGATTTCCAGCGTGGTGTTATCCACCACCTCCAGCAGCGGCGCGCCACTGGCGACGCTTTCATGCGGTTGGGCGCGGCGCTGTACCACGTTGCCGGCGAAGGGTGCGGTGACGCTGCAACGCCTGACCTGCACCTGGTACACCTGGGTCTCGGCCTGGGCCTGGGCCTGGCGGGCTTCGGCCAGCGCCACCTCGAAGCGGCCGACCGAGTTGAGCGCGGCCAGTTGCTTCTTGTGGTTCAGCTCTTCACGGGTGGCGCGCGCGGCGGCCTGCGCAGCATTGAGCTGAGCCTGGTAGGCGCTGCAGTCGAAACGGGCGAGCAGATCACCCTTGGCGAAGCTCTGGCCGTCGCTGTAAGGCATTTCGACGATACGCCCGGCCAGTTCGCTGCTGATCACTGCCTGATTGCGCGCGCGCAGCACCCCGCGCACCTGGCGTTCGCCACTGTTGGCGGTGGTTTGATCGAGGGGGGCGAGCAACGGGTCTTCTGCCCGGAGCGAGGGGCTGAGGACGAGCGTCAGGATAGCGAGGGGCAACCAGTGGGCGGAGCGAGGGGACATGACACACATCCTTGATGAGATGTGTGCAGTCTAAGGCAGGCTGCGGCTATGGCAAATCCATTGCGATGTTCGTTAATGGTGCGTCAACGCGGCTCTGGTGCGCACCTGGCTTCTTGCTGGTGCGTTGAGGTTATGATTGCGCCTGATTGATTCGTGCCCCGCGCCCTGGCATAAGTCTTGCGCTGCACGGAGCATCGTCCAGGCTAGCAGGAGGCCGCCGTGTCGATTCATGTCGCGCTGCACCATGTTACCCACTACCGCTACGACCGCGCGGTCAACCTTGGCCCACAGGTGGTGCGCTTGCGCCCGGCACCGCACAGCCGCACACGTATCCTCTCCTACGCGCTGAAGGTCGAGCCGGGCCAGCACTTCGTCAACTGGCAGCAGGATCCGCAGGGCAACTACCTGGCGCGTCTGGTCTTTCCGGAAAAGACCCGCGAGTTCAAGGTCGAGGTGGATCTGCTTGCCGAGATGGCGGTGTTCAACCCCTTCGACTTCTTCCTCGAGCCCTACGCCGAGCGCATTCCCTTCGCCTATACCGAAGGCGAGCAGCGTGAGCTGGCGCCCTACCTGGTGAAGCTGCCGGTGACACCCTTGTTCGCCAAGTACCTGGCCGGCATTTCCCGCGAGCCGAAGCCCAGCGTCGATTTTCTGGTGGAGCTGAACCAGCGCCTGTCCAGCGATATTCGCTACCTGATCCGCATGGAGCCGGGCGTACAGACGCCGGAACGGTCGCTGGAGCTGGCGTCCGGCTCGTGCCGCGACTCGGCATGGCTGCTGGTGCAGTTGCTGCGTCACCTGGGGCTGGCTGCGCGCTTCGTTTCCGGTTACCTGATCCAGCTCACCGCCGACGTCAAATCCCTCGACGGCCCCAGCGGCACCGACAAGGACTTCACCGATCTGCACGCCTGGTGCGAGGTGTACCTGCCCGGTGCCGGCTGGATCGGTCTCGACCCTACCAGCGGCCTGTTCGCTGGCGAAGGCCATATCCCCCTGGCCTGCAGCCCCGAACCGTCCTCGGCGGCGCCGATCACCGGCGGCCTGGACGAGTGCGAGGTGGAGTTCGAGCACCTGATGAGCGTCGAGCGCGTGTGGGAAGCACCGCGCGTCACCAAGCCTTACAGCGAGGCGCAGTGGCAGGCGATCCTGGCCCTGGGCCGGCAGATCGACGATGACCTGAGCAAGCATGACGTACGCCTGACCATGGGTGGCGAACCGACCTTCGTCGCCCTCGACTACCCCGATGACGACGAGTGGAACACCGCCGCGCTGGGGCCGAACAAGCGGCGCCTGGCTGCCGACCTGTTCCATCGCCTGCGCAGCCATTACGCCCCCAATGCCCTGGTGCACTTCGGCCAGGGCAAGTGGTACCCGGGCGAGCAGTTGCCGCGCTGGTCGCTGAACTGCTTCTGGCGCCGCGATGGCGAGCCGCTGTGGCACGACCCCAAATTGCTGGCCGACGAGAAACGTGGCTATGGCGCTACCGCCGAAACCGCCGCGCGCTTTCTCGCCAGCCTGGCCGCACAGCTTGGGGTGGATGGCGACAACGTCTTCCCGGCTTATGAAGACTGGTTTTACTACCTGTGGCGCGAGCGCAAGCTGCCGGACAACGTCAGCCCCGACGACCCGCGCCTGAGCGACCCACTGGAGCGCGAGCGCCTGCGCAAGGTGTTCGACCAGGGCCTCGACGCCGTGGTTGGCCATGTGCTGCCGCTGGCGCGCCAGGTGGTGGGTGAGGGCTGGCAGAGCGGGCGTTGGTTCCTGCGTGATGAACACTGCCGCCTGCTGCCGGGGGATTCCGCGCTGGGCTACCGCCTGCCGCTGGATTCGCTGCCCTGGGTCAGCCAGGCCGATTACCCCTACATCAACCCGCTCGACCCCAGCCAGGCGCTGCCACCGCTGCCCAGCCCGGCCCAGATCCAGCGCCAGTTGCGCGGGGTCTGGCGTGGCGCCAGTGGCGCTGCGGGCAATGGCTCGCAGAGCGCGCGCCCGGCCAGCGGGCAATCTGCCGCCGGCATCGTGCGTACTGCGCTTTGTGCCGAACCGCGCGAGGGGCGGCTGTATCTGTTCATGCCGCCGCTGGCGCACCTGGAGGACTATCTGGAGCTGGTCGCCGCCATCGAGACCGTGGCCGCCGAGCTCGACTGCCCGGTGCTGATGGAGGGCTACGAGCCGCCGCAGGATCCGCGCCTGCAGTACTTCCGCGTCACCCCCGATCCGGGCGTGATCGAGGTGAACATCCATCCAGCGGCCAACTGGGACGAACTGGTGGAGCGCTGCGAATTCCTTTACGAGGCGGCGCGCCAGTCGCGCCTGTCCAGCGAGAAGTTCATGATCGACGGGCGCCATACCGGCACCGGCGGCGGCAACCACTTCGTTCTGGGGGGCGCGACGCCCAGTGACTCCCCCTTTCTGCGTCGCCCCGACCTGTTGCGCAGCCTGATCAGCTACTGGCACAACCATCCGTCGCTGTCCTACCTGTTCAGCGGCCTGTTCATCGGCCCGACGTCTCAAGCCCCCAGGATGGACGAAGCGCGCAACGACGCCCTGTACGAGCTGGAGATCGCTTTCGCGCAGATGCCCGAGCCGGGCCGCGACTGCCCGCCCTGGCTGGTCGACCGCCTGCTGCGCAACCTGCTGGTGGATGTCACCGGCAACACCCACCGCGCCGAATTCTGCATCGACAAACTGTACTCGCCGGATTCCGCCAGCGGTCGCCTCGGCCTGCTGGAGCTGCGCGCCTTCGAGATGCCGCCGCACGCGCAGATGAGCCTGGCCCAGCAACTGCTGCTGCGCGCCTTGATCGCCCGTTTCTGGCAGGAGCCCTACCGCCCGGCCAAGCTGGTGCGCTGGGGCACCGAGCTGCACGACCGCTTCCTGCTGCCGCATTTCGTCGAGCAGGATTTCGCCGACGTGCTGCAGGAACTGGGCAGCTTCGGCTATCGCCTGCGCGGCGAATGGTTCGCCCCGCACCTGGAGTTCCGTTTCCCCAAGGCTGGCGACTTCGCCGTCAAGGGTATCGATCTGGAGCTGCGCCAGGCCCTGGAGCCCTGGCACGTGCTGGGCGAGGAGGGCGCCGTCGGCGGCACGGTGCGCTACGTCGACTCGTCACTGGAACGCATGCAGGTGAAAGTGAACGGCATGGCGCCGGATCGCTACCTGCTCACCTGCAACGGCGTGCCGGTGCCACTGCGGCCTACCGGCAAGGTCGGCGAGTTCGTCGGTGGCGTGCGTTTCCGCGCCTGGCAACCGGCCAGTTGCCTGCAACCGACCATCGGCGTGCATGCGCCGCTGGTGTTCGACCTCATCGACACCTGGATGCAGCGCTCCCTGGGTGGTTGCCAGTACCATGTGGCGCATCCCGGCGGGCGCAACTACGACAGCCTGCCGGTCAACGCCTACGAGGCCGAGAGCCGGCGCCTGGCGCGCTTCTTCCGTCTGGGCCACAGCCCAGGCAAGCGCCCGGCCCTGCAGCCGATAGACAATAATGAATTGCCGATGACCCTGGATCTGCGGCGCGTCTGACCACATGTTGCGCACATGAATGTCGGTTGCCGCGATCAGTCCTCTCGCCCCTCTGGGGAGAGGGTTAGGGAGAGGGGAGAGCTGGCGAGCTCGCTGTGTTTTCAGCCCTCTCCCCCGGCCCCTCTCCCATGAATGGGAGAGGGGAGCGAAAGCCGCACCGCCTTGCCACTGCCGAGCCTGCCATGCACGACCTGCTAGCCGATTACCCGCCCCCTGCCGGGGCCTACCACGAACTGCTCGACGCCAAGGGCAACGTGCGCCCGCACTGGCGGCGCTTCTACGAACAGCTGACGCGCAGTCGCCCGGAGCAGTTGGCCCAGCGCGAAGCCATGCTGGCGCGGCAGATTCAGGAGAACGGCGTCACCTATAACGTTTATGCCGACCCTGAGGGGGCCGACCGGCCCTGGGAACTCGACCTGCTGCCCAACCTGATCCCGCTCGACGAATGGCAGCAGATCGCCGCTGGCGTGGCGCAGCGCGCGACCCTGCTCAACCGCGTCCTGGCCGACCTCTATGGCCCGCAGAAGCTGATCGCCGAAGGCCTGCTGCCCACCGAGCTGGTGTTCGGCCACAACAACTTCCTCTGGCCCTGTCAGGGCATGCAAGCCCCGGGGGGCACCTGGCTGCACCTGTACGCGGTGGATCTGGCCCGCGCGCCGGACGGCCGCTGGTGGGTCACCGCCGACCGCACCCAGGCGCCGTCCGGCGCCGGTTACGCGCTGGAGAACCGGCAGATCGTCTCGCGCGCCTTCCCCGAGCTGTACCGCGACCTGCGCGTGCAGCACCTGGGCAACTTCTTCCGCACCCTGCAGGACACCCTGGCACGCCAGGCGCCGAGCGGTGGCGAGACGCCGCTGGTGGTGCTGCTCACGCCTGGGCGTTTCAACGAAAGCTATTTCGAGCACCTGTACCTGGCGCGCCAGCTCGGTTACCCGCTGGTCGAAGGCAGCGACCTGACCGTGCGCGACGCCACCCTCTACCTCAAGACCCTGGCCGGCCTGCGCCGCGTGCATGCGGTGCTGCGTCGTCTCGACGACGATTACTGCGACCCGCTGGAGCTGCGCACCGATTCCGCTCTCGGCGTGCCCGGCCTGCTCGAAGCGGTGCGCCGTGGCCGCGTGCTGGTGGCCAATGCCCTGGGCAGCGGCGTGCTCGAGTCGCCCGGCCTGCCGGGCTTTCTACCGGCGATCAGCGAGCATCTGCTGGGCGAGGAACTGCTGCTGCCGTCCATCGCCAGTTGGTGGTGCGGTGAGCCGCCGGTGCTGGACGAGGCGCTGGAAAAGCTCGACCAGCTACTGGTGCGCCCGGCCTTTCCCTCGCAGAGTTTCACCCCGGTATTCGGCCGCGATCTGGACGCGGCGCAGCGCGCCAAGCTGGCCGCGCGTCTCAAGCAGCGCCCCTACGCCTACGTGGCGCAGGCGCGGGCCAAGCTGTCGCAGGCGCCGGTGTGGGATGGCAGCGGCCTGCAGCCGCGCGCCATCGGCATGCGCGTGTTCGCCGTGGCCAGCACCGAGGGCTACCGGGTGATGGTCGGCGGCCTGACCCGCGTGGCCGGCGAAGCCGATGCCGAAGTGGTGTCGATGCAGCGTGGCGGGGCGAGCAAGGACACCTGGGTGCTCGGCACCCGCAACAGCAGCGGCGAGCCCTGGCACACACCGCGCACCCTGGGCACTGCCGACCTGGTGCGCAGCGACCCCTTCCTGCCGTCACGGGTGGTGGAAAACCTGTTCTGGTTCGGCCGCTACGCCGAGCGCTGCGAAGACAGTGCGCGCCTGCTGCGCATCATGCTGGCGCGTTACGTCGATGATGACGACGACCCGCAGGCGCTGCAGAGCGCCCTGGCCCTGGCGCAGAACCTGGGGCTGCTGGCCGAGCCGGATGAAGGTGAGCTGGAGGCGCGCCTGCTGCAAGCCTTGCTTGGCAGCGACTGGCCAGCCAGCCTGCGCGCCAACCTGCAGCGCCTGCAGTGGGCCGCCGGCAGCGTGCGCGGCAAGCTGTCCCAGGCCAACTGGCAGGCATTGGTGGAACTGCAGCGCGATGCGCAACTGCTCGAGGGGCAGCCGGCCGACTTCGGCGAACTGCTGGACTTTCTCAACCGCATGCTGATGTCGCTGGCGGCGCTGTCGGGGTTTGCTCTCGACGACATGACCCGCGACGATGGCTGGCGTTTCCTCATGCTTGGGCGTTACGTCGAGCGTCTGCAGTTTCTCTGCGACAGCTTCGCCTGCTTTCTGCGCAGCAGCTCGGCCACCGACCAGTCGGCGCTGGAATGGCTGCTGGAACTGGGCAACAGCAGCATCACCTACCGCACCCGCTACCTGGCCTCGGCGCAACTGATCCCGGTGCTCGACCTGCTGCTGCTGGACGATCAGAACCCGCATGCCGTGATGTTCCAGCTACGCACGCTGTTGCGCTCCCTGCAGGGCATCAACGAGCGTTTCGAGCTGCCGGTCGAACGCTACCTGGTCTATCTCGAACAGCAGCTCGCCGCCTTCAACCTGAACAGCCTGGAGAGCCCGTTGTTCGGCCCGGGCAGCACCCGTGCCGTGCTCGAAGGCCTGGCCGACCTGCTGGGCGCCATCAGCGAGGCTGCCGGTACGGCCTCCGATCACCTGGGGCTGCGTTTCTTCGCCCATGTCGATGTCAGCCAGCGGACGCAATCCTCATGAGCAGTGCCTCTTATCAGGTTCTTCACGACACCCATTACCGTTACTCGGCACCGGTTTCCCTGGCCCAGCAACTGGCTCATCTGTGGCCGCGCGAATGCCCATGGCAGCGTTGCCAGGAGCAGGAGCTGCGCATCGACCCGCAGCCCTGCCAGCGCCGTGACGGCCTGGACGTGTTCGGCAATCCGCTGACGCGCCTGGTGTTCGAGCGCCCGCACGAGGTACTCAGCGTCAGCGCGCGGCTACGGGTCGAGGTGCTGGCGCGCCCGCCGCTGGAGCTGGACGACTCGCCCGCCTGGGAGTCCGCCTGTGCCGCGCTCAGCTACGCCGGTCAGCCCATGGCAGCGGCGTTGCTGGAGGCGGCGCGTTATCGCTTCGAGTCGCCTTACGTGCGCCTCAAGCAGGTGTTCGCCGACTACGCCGACGATTGCTTCACGCCAGGGCGGCCGCTGTTGGAGGCGGGCCAGGCGCTGATGCAGAAGATCTTCGACGAATTCAGCTTCGACGCCGGTGCCACCCAGGTGGCGACGCCGCTGCTGCAGGTGCTGGAGGAAAAGCGCGGGGTCTGCCAGGACTTTGCCCACCTGATGCTCGCCTGCCTGCGCTCGCGTGGTCTGGCGGCGCGTTACGTCAGCGGCTACCTGCTGACTCAGCCGCCCCCCGGCCAGCCACGGCTGATCGGTGCCGATGCCTCGCATGCCTGGGTGTCGCTGTATTGTCCGCGTCAGGGCTGGGTGGATTTCGACCCGACCAACAACGTGCGCCCGGCGCTGGAGCACATCACCCTGGCCTGGGGCCGGGATTTCTCCGATGTGTCGCCGCTGCGCGGGGTGATCCTGGGAGGCGGCAGCCACGACCCGGAAGTGCAGGTCACGGTACTGCCGCTGGGCTGAAGGGGTACTGCGGTCATTCCACCAGCTTCACGCTGCCTTTCATGATCGAGTAGTGGCCAGGGAAGGAGCAGAAGAAGCTGTAGTCTTCGCCGGCTGCCAGCTTGCTCACGTCGAAGGTCACCGAAGTGCTTTCGCCGCCGCCGATCAGGTCGGTATGGGCGATCACACGCTCGTCGCCAGCCTTGATGTAGTTGGCGGCAGGGCCGGCACCGATACCGTCGCTGGCGATGCCAGGCATGTCGGCGGTCTTGCTCAGTACCCAGTTGTGGCCCATGGCGGTCTTGGGCAGGGAGCCTACGTGCTTGAGATTGACGGTGAAGGTCTTGCAGCTCTTGCTGATGGAGATGGCTTGGGTGTTGTAAGTCATCTGGTCGGTGGATTCGACATCCACCGCGCATTCGGCAGCGAGAAGCGGAGTGCTGGCCAGGCCCAGCGCAGCCAGCAGAGCAAATTTACGCAACATCTTTGAAGCCTCCAGATTCTGAGTTTCCGGTCAGGTCTGGACAGGTTCGCACAGCTCGATAGCGCCGAGGATGCGACCGAGCGCCACATCTGGTTATCCCGATAATCTGTGGATAACTCTGTCGATAAGCTCTGGGAGGCTCTTCCAGAGCGCTATTTCTTGGGCTTTCTGGGCGCTTGGTCAGGTTTTGCTCAGCGCGCCTGTGCCGAGTGAAAAAACCTTTGCAATGAATGGATTGGCCTGCTTTGAGGGGCATGAGCGCAGCGCAGCCGAGGCGCGGCGGCTTATCCCCGGAAACTGTTGAGCAAACTGTGGATAAGCATGGGGAAAGTGCGTGCCGGCCACGCCTGGCAGAGGGCGCGACTGGCTGCTCGAAAAACGTTCGCCTCAGTTGGCCTGGGACGGTCGTAACCTTTGCCACAGGCGCGTGGCGAGGCTGACCAGCGGCACGCTGAGCAGGCCCACGGCTATGCCCAGCAGGGCATTGAGCAGGGCCGGCACCGCCAGCGAAAGCAGGTGCCCGGCATCTTCGGCGACCCACTCGGCGGCAAGGTGCACGGCGCTTTCCACAGACGGCAGGCCGTGGCTGAGGATGCCGCCACCGACCAGGAACATCGCCGCCGTGCCGACCACCGAAAGCGTCTTCATCAGCCAGGGCGCGAATGCCAGAATGCCGCGCCCGCAGGCCTGGGCGAAGGCGCTGCCGCGCTGGCTGAGGTACAGCCCGGCGTCGTCCAGCTTGACGATGCCCGCCACCAGGCCGTACACGCCAAGGGTCATCACCACGGCGATGGCACTGAGCACCACGAACTGGTTGAGCAGGCTGGCGGCAGCGACCGTGCCGAGGGTGATGGCGATGATCTCCGCCGAGAGAATGAAGTCGGTGCGCACGGCGCCACGGATCTTGTCGCGCTCGAAGGCCACCAGATCCACTTCGGGGTTGGCCAGGGCTTGCCTGTGCGCCTGTTTCTCCTCATCAGCGTGGTGACGATGCAGCAGCTTGTGCAGCAGCTTCTCCGCGCCTTCGTAGCAGAGGAACAGGCCGCCGAGCATCAGCAGTGGCACCACCAGCCAGGGGGCGATGGCGCTGATCAGCAACGCCGCCGGCACCAGGATCGCCTTGTTCACCAGCGAACCCTTGGCCACTGCCCAGACCACCGGCAATTCACGGTCGGCGCGCACGCCGGTGACCTGTTGGGCATTGAGTGCCAGGTCATCGCCAAGTACGCCAGCGGTCTTGCGCGCTGCCACCTTGGTCATGGTGGCGACATCGTCGAGTATGGTGCTGATGTCATCGATCAGGGCGAGCAGGCTGCTTCCGGCCATTGTCGGCTTCCATGTTGAAGAAAGAGGCAGAGCCTAGCATCCTCGGCCACGGCAGTGCCGCGCCGTGCGTCGAAAGCCGGCAGTGGTTCACGCGCTGGGTTCAGGCCGGCGTTCTGTCCACCCACTTGGGCGCCACGGTCGGCTGCCAGGCCGCAAGGGCGTCGATCAGGCTTTGTGGCGAGTCGGCCATCTGCAGCATCTCGCGGTGCTGCGCGCGGACGAAACGCTCGCTCACCAGGTGGTCGAGGAAGTCGCCAAGCTTGGCGTAGAAGCCGTTCACCTCCAGCAGCCCGAGCGGCTTGGCGTGATAGCCGAGCTGGCCCCAGGTCCACACCTCGAACAGCTCCTCGAGGGTGCCTAGGCCACCGGGCAGGGCGATGAAGGCGTCGGCCAGTTCGGCCATGCGCGCCTTGCGCGCGTGCATGCCGTCCACCACTTCCAGATGAGTCAGGCCGCGATGACCGATCTCGGCGCGCTCCAGGCTTTGCGGAATGATGCCGATGACCTCGCCGCCGGCGTTCAGCGCCGCATCGGCCACCACTCCCATCAGACCGACGGCGCCACCGCCATAGATCAGGCGCAGGCCGCGCTCGGCCAGGTGCTGGCCGAGCGCTTCGGCGGCTTCGCGATAGACGGGGCTGGCACCAGGGCTGGCGCCACAGAAAACACAGATACTGCGCAGGGACATGCCGCGACTCCTCGACGAAAAAACGCCAAGGTTAGCGAGTCGCCGCGTTGTCACCAAGGGTCAATGACGGGTATCGATGCCACAGGCGGCGCAGGCATAGCTGGCGAGCAGTTGGCGTAGATCGTCGAGGGACATGGCAAGGCTTCCTTATCTGGCGGTAGTCAGAAGGCTAGCCGGGATGCCGTTGGGTTGCCCTTAGATTGTTTCGATCAGGGTCATAGGGGCATCCAGAAAATTGGCTTCTTCGAGGGACGGGGAGGTCAAACCAATACTTTCATTCGCGTGGGCGTACTCGCGGAGCAGTACGCCGTTGAGGAGTAATGGGCGTGAGCCGTGATGCGGAGCGAGGCATGGCCCGGCGGACTGTTCGCTTAGGCTCCTGAGTCCGCCCTACGGCTGCCCTCTCAAACACTCTGCGCTAATTCTGGGTTACCTCGGGCTCAGGCGCGTGCAGAGCCCGCCCGGGAGGGCGAAACGGGAAACATCAGCAGAACGCCGATAAGCACCCTGAACACCGAAAACAACCGAAACCAACACACAAACTTGCCAGTCCGGCATCAAACCAAGCATTCCCCCCTCAAAATCCGAATAACCAAAAGTTTTCCCCGGTAGCTGTGGGCAAGCCTGTGGATAAGCTGGTGGTTCCTTCATGAAGCGCCGAAATCATGCTTCCTGGCAAAGACTGAACAATCTTTGATCAGGGCATAAAATCCTTTGTTCACAAGGGCTTGACATTTTATTCGGCGATTGCGCGAGGGTCGCCGAGTTTTCCCCGAAAGCTGTGGGTCTTCTTGTGGATAAGCTCTTGAAGGCAGCCGTCAGGCCAGGTGATTAGCGGGTTTGAGGCGGTTGGCGTATTAATGAACAGGTGCACAAGGGCGTGTGCGAAGCAGACGGAAGGATGCCTCCACGGCACAGCGGGGCGAGCGCCAAGCAGGTTATCCTCAGATTCTGTGCATGTATCTGTGGGCTATCTGGGGATAACCAGGTTCGAGCAAGAGCGCATGGGGATATCCCGAGCTGGCGAACATTCGTGCAGCCAGCTCAGGAGAAGTTTGTCCGCCTCCGGGCAGAGGCGGACGGCGGGGCTCAGTTGGTCGGCAACGTAACCGTCGAAGCAGAACATGCCTTAATCTCCATGCCTGGCTTTACTTCGGATCCACCAGCCATCGGAACGCAAGCGTTCCCGAATAATCCTGCGGCCATTGGCTGCATGAGCGGCGTTTGGCTGTGGTGTAGGTGAGGTTCTGCAGAATACGCACGGGCAGTAGCATCATGCTGCCGAACAGCAGCATTGAGTCGGCATAGCTGAGAAGGTTGCGGTGCATGTTGGCTTTGAATTCCTCCTTGATCAGCTCCCAGTACAGGCGCACCGACTTCCCTTTGCTATTACGGACTTCCTGAAAGCTTCTGTAGACAGGCGAGTCGCTATGGCGCCCTTGCTCATCGAACCTTGGGCCATTGTCCACGTAGGCGCGAGTTCTTCTCACTGCAAGCGTGAGAGTTTGGAATCAGGTGTATCTAGTGCCCATATATTGGCCGGTAGCAGCCGGTCGCCATCAGTTGCTATTGCCAATTTCAGTAGTTCGAGTGGGGGGCAACGTTTGCTATGTAGTGGGTGCGTTCTTTCATCCTGTCAAACTCAACGCCCGAAAAATGGCCCCACAACGTTTGAAGTTAGAAACTGGCCGGCGATAGATCCTCAAGGACACCTTGGGCCTGTAAACTCCGTCAGCTGCGGATGCAGGGAGTGCAGATAAATATGGCAAAGCAAGGTTCTGTAGGGCCCTCCAGGAGCGGTGATCAGTTCCACTATCAATGGGCTGCCCGGCAGTGCCTCGGGCTGCTTACCGGCGAAGATGGTCTAGTGGCGGTGGCGATCGAAGGAGCGTCACTGGACGAGGGGGATACATCTACGAGCGTCGGCGACGAGGTCATTGACGTCGGTTTGTACTACGGGAGCGAGGAAGTTACAGCAGCAACGTCCATCCGCTATGTGCAACTCAAACACTCGTCCAGGCAAGCGCACACCCCCTGGAGGGCAAGCGGCCTCAAAGGAACCATCGAAGGCTTCGCTGGGCGTTTCAAGGAGCTGGAGTCATCGCTTGGCCTGGACGTCCTGGCTAATAAGGTTCGGTTCGTCTTTCTGACCAACAGGCCTATGGACGGAGCTGTTCTTGAAGCGTTGGCCGATCTCGCTGTGGGGTCAACCGCGCCGCGGCACCGCGAAATTGACGAATTGCTGAAACGGTACGCGGCTTCAGCTAGCAACAACGTACAGAGCTTCTTCGCCGCCTTCTCGGTTGAAGCTGGTGAGCCGGATCTATGGGAACAGCGCAACCTCCTGAGTCAGGATCTGAGCGCATACTTGTCCGAGCCGGACACCGAGGCTGCACTCCAACTGAAGGAACTGGTCACCCGCCGGGCAACCGATGAGGGAGCGAAGAACCGTTCCGTCCGGCTCTACGACGTACTCCGCGCACTGCGGGTGTCCGAAATCGACTTACTGCCGGCGCCCTCGTTGATCTCGGAACCGAAGCAGGTGCTTCCACGAGCGCAGCAGGCAGGCATCCTGGCGACGTTGCTCACCGCACAACGCCCGGTGGTCATCCATGCAGACGGTGGCGTAGGCAAGTCGACTCTTTCTGCTCACCTGGCCCGTGCCATGCCTGCTGGATCGGTGGCAGTTCTGTACGACTGCTTCGGTGACGGGACTTATCGCCAATCCTTGAAGTATCGTCATCGGTACCGCGATGCCCTCGTTCAGATCGCGAACGAGCTCTCAGGGCAGCAGCTTTGCCTGCCGTTGATTCCGTCCAGCGGCACGGACCCCAAGCAGTTCATGCGGGCTTTTGTGTCTCGTCTCAAGCAGGCCATTGATCTTCTTAGAGCCCGCACGCCTCAGGCGAGCCTTTGCGTCATCGTCGACGCGGCTGACAACGCGTATATGGCGGCACATGAGATCAGTGAGCGTGCCTTTGTCCATGACTTGATCAACACAGACATGCCCGACGGGGTGCGGTTGGCATTCACATGCCGATCACACCGCCGGAGCTACCTGGGAGCTCCGCTGGACGCCATAGTGATCAAGCTAGAGCCGTTCTCCAAAGCTGAGACTGCCACACACCTACGGCTGAGCTATCCTGAGGCAACGGATGCGGAGGCAGCGGAATTCGCTTTTCTAAGTAGCGATAACCCGCGCGTTCAAGCGCTGGCGATGGAGGGAACCCCACCCATCGGCAACATGCTGAGGGCTCTGGGGCCAACACCGACGACGGTTCAACTCGCGATCGGAGGCTTGCTGACCAAAGCCATCGATAGGCTGAAAGCCGAGTGGGGCCCCACGGAAACGAATCAGATAGACCTCATCTGCAAGGGCCTCGCAGTGCTTCGGCCCTTGGTGCCCATTTCCATCTTGGCGCAGATCGCCGGCGTTCCTGAGAGCGCCGTCCGTACGTTTGCTACTGAGTTTGGGCGACCGCTCTTTGTGAAGGACTCAGGTCTGCACTTCATGGATGAACCAGCAGAGACCTGGTTCAACGAGACATTCAAGCCCGATGCGGCTTCGCTTGATGCGTTTCTTGCAAAACTGAAGCCGCTTGCGGCGACCAGTTCATATGTGGCGGCGGCGCTGCCGCAGTTGCTACTGTCTGCCGGCCGGATGGACGAGCTGATTGCGCTGGCGCTCTCGAATGAGAGCTTGCCAGAGCTCAACCCTCTGGAGCGACGAGACGTCGAGCTGCAACGACTGATGTTCGCGCTCAGAGCGTGCCTGCAGCAGGGGCGGCATGTTGCCGCCGCTAAGCTCGCTCTGAAGGTCGGCGGCGAGGTAGCTGGCGAGGCTCGCCAGAACACGCTCATCCAGCAGAACACTGACATTGCCAGCGTTCTGCTTGCGCCAGATCGCATCGAAGAAATGGTCTCCAGGCGCACGTTCGGCGGTGGATTCCTTGGCTCGCATCACGCGTACGAGGCGGTGCTGCTTGCCGGAAACGATGACCATATTCCTGAGGCGAGAAGTAGGTTGCGCATGGCCTGGGAATCATTGATCGCTTGGAGCAAGCTGCCACCCAAGCGCCGCAAGAAGGACAAGATCGACGACGCCGATATCGCCGAGCTTGCTATCGGAGTCATAAGATTACGGGGCTCTGCTGAGGCCGCGCAATTCCTGAAAGCATGGAATCCCAAATCCACCGTACTGAGAGCCACGAAGTGCGTGGCCGCTCGGCTTGCGGACGTTGGCGACTTCAAGCGAATGGATGAACTCGCCAAGCACGCCGAGGGAGATGCCTGGATGCTGCTGGGCCTAGCAACCGAAGCGGTCCGGGTTGCGCATCTGTTGCCGGCGGAGCCGCTGCGCTATCTGATGGGCATCTTGGTTGATCCTAAGGTCAAATTACCTGAGGAACATCTTTCATGGAGGTCTGGGAGCAGCGTACTGGAAGGAGTCCGGTCTGCAATCACGCTGGCGCTCCGGTGCCTTCCGCGCGACGATGCGACTTGGGCGGAGATGTTGCGCCGGTATTTGCCAGAAGATCCGCCTCACCAGTTCCATGACTTCGATGATGAGCGAGCAGATTTAATTCGGGCCTATGCTTTGGAAGCCGCTCTGCGTGGAAAACGACTTGAGTTGGTTGATCTGACGCCAAAGGATGTTCGTACGAAGTTTGAGGCAAAAGGGGCCTCTGTTAGGGACGAACAAATGTCCCAGCTACAGCACGTAACAGGGGGCGTCCTGCCCTGGTTTACGTTGGCCGCTGAGATCGCCTGTAATCGCCAGCCTCCTAACCTTGATCGCGAAATTGAGCTCGCGTTGGGACAGACTAAATCTGCTTCGTCACGCGACTATCAGCAGTACTTCAATTTGGCGAAAGTTGCTGCTGTCGAGTGGGTGCAAATTCTTCGCGATCTGGATCCCATTCAGCCAGCACAGATCGACGTGCTGCTGAAGTGGGTCGACAATAACGACCGTATCTACTCGAGCACTCTCACGAGGATGTGCCACATCGCCGCACGAACAGCAGGGATGGGCGACCTCTCACTGCAACTTAGCTCTAAGGCGTTCGATCAAATCACTGCGTCGCGCAGCGATGCGGAGATACAGGTTGACGATCTTCAGATGCTAGCGCGCGCCATCTTTTGCGTGAGCAAGTCGGAAGCGGCAGCCTATTTCGACAAGGCGATCGACATCGCCAGCAAGATCGGAGAGGAGCACCTCTCTCGATGGACAACGTTCCTAGAATTGGCAGACGCCGCACATTGCTCGGGTGGGGCAAAATCTCGAACCGCCTATCGTCTGGCAAGGATTGCCGAGTTCAGCTACGAGCATATGGCGCGGGACAAGTACATGGACTGGGATCGCTTGGTCGAGGGCTTAGTCGGTCTTTGTCCTTCATCCAGCCTCGCAATTCTGAGCCGTTGGCGGGATAGAGAGTTTGGCTTTGCTGGCGAGCTATTTCCCGTTGCAATCTACAGTCTGATCGACCAAGGGTGCCTTCCCAAGAGGGCTGCTATTGCCCTATGCGGTACTGGGACGGGATGGAAGCGCGTCAGCGACATCAAAGCGGCCATTGAGGTGGAGTCCGACAACAATCGGAAAAGATCAATCCTGCGGATCGCCTACCGATTCCTCCGTATCCAGTCCCACAAAACGCCTACCTGGGTCGAGATCAAGGCTCTAGCCGACTCTGTGGCGATGTCGCTTCCAGATTTAGAGAGGCTGCTTCAAGCATCTGTGGCCAAAAGCGCTGGTAAGTCGGTGACTGCTGCTCACGAACCCTGGTCGGGGCTTCGCGAAGAGGTGCAAGAGCCTGACTGGGATGCCATCTTCAACGGCATCGATCTCTGCGATGCCGCTGCTGTTCTTGCAGCACGACAATCTCTCAAAAATATTGACGGTCGTTCGTACGTTACAGAGTTCTATGATCAAGGCTTTCGGCGCGCGAAACTCTCGGAAATCGACGGATACCTTCGTGCGATCCAGTTGGACGACAAGTTCAATGTCTACAGTTTTATGGGCGTCATCAGGCACCTCTCCGAGCCGAGCAAGAGGCTCTTGTCCGTCCGCAGAGAACTCAAAAAAGCGGCTCTCTTGCTGGCTGCAAATGAGCCCAGCCGCGTGGGGCGACGCGGCTGGGGCTATGAGGGCCCATTTGACGGTCTTTATGCAGAGGGCATCATCGCGGAGAAGGACGTCGCTTCAGCTCGGATCAAGGGGTACCTGTCTCAGCTCGACACACTTGGTGCGAATGACTTGTTCCGTCTGGTGGAGCCGCTCGCGCGGCACTTGACCAGCGACGAGGCCGATGAGGTTTTGAACTTTGGCTTTGACCTGCTCGAAGAGATTCTCGAAAGCGAAGACGGTGATGGTCCTTGGAGTGACTCGCTCGCACCGTCATCCTCTTGCGAGGAAGCTTTGGCTGGCTACTTATGGGCGGGGCTGGCGCGCCCGTCCACTTCTGAACGCTGGGAGCACGCCCACTGCGTCCGCAACTGTCTTGAGCTCGACTGGCAATCCTTGCTGTCCGCACTGGCCACTCGCGCATCGAGAGCTGACCCGCAGCCATTTGTCGACCGCGACCTGGTTTTTTATGAGTGGCACGCCCGCCAATGGCTTTGTATTGCCTTAGCACGGGGCGCCATGGACGTACCTTGTGCTGTTGCTCCTTTTCTCGCGTTTCTTGAGTCTTCCGCAAGGGAGCAGCACGTCATCATCCGGCACTTCGCCTCGGATGCATTGAGGCACCTGAATGAAGTCCATACGCTGCCAGCGAATTTGCTCGCCATCGCGAACAGCGCAAACCGTGCTGGGTTGCCCACAGAGGTCTACGGCCGCGGAGAGTACAAGATCGTTGATGACGAGGCCACGGATGACGAAGCTATGGACGACGAGAGGTACTTTTTTGGCTTAGACATAGGCCCCTACTGGTTCGCACCATTGGGCCGCGTCTTCGGTTTGAATCAGCAGGCGATCGAACAGCGAGCACGAGCTATCTTGCGTGGCCGTATGTCGCTAAGGCCTCGCCATCGCGTTGATGATCAACGCTACGAGCGCGGGCTCTTTCGGGGGAGAGAGACAAGCCACTCACACGGCAGGATGCCTGAGGTGGAAGACTGCCTCGTTTACCAGTCCTATCACGCCATGATGTTCGTAGCAGGTCTGCTCTTGGAGACCAAGCCGGTGCGCCGTCGCGCTGACGAGGAAGAGGATCCATTCGACGATTGGTTGAGAGGACAGCTGCTCACTCGCAGTGATGACAGGTGGCTTGCGGATCGACGCGATCCCGAGATTCTGAAGAACGCCGCGTCGGAGAAAGATCGATCAGATGCCTCATGGTGTTGGCAAGTCGATAGGCAGTACCTGGATGACCAACTGACAACGGACGATGGTATGACGGCGCTCTGTGGGCATTGGACGACCACCGATACGGACAAAGGTGAAACGGTGTCGGTGGGGTCTGCACTCGTTCCGACTTGCTATGCGGCGGCCCTTCTAGCCGCCATGCAGACGAGCCCTAACCCAGGAGACAGTTTTCTTCCAGACGCGGATCGAATTGTTCATCGGGAGGGGGTTGATGATTTAGAGTTGAGGCTGCTCGGCTGGGTCAAGACGGGAAGCGACTCGTTTGGCCTTGATGAATATGACCCATGGGCGGGCAAGGTGGCTAACCCGGGCCCGCAGCCTTGTCAGGAAATCCTCAATGCCCTGCATCCGATGACGGATCCAGACGTGCGATCGTGGACGCTACCAGATGGTGGCAAGGCGAGAAGCGAATCGTGGTCGCGCAGTACGGGTTACGGCGAGGAGCGCGATGTCCTGGCCGGCACTCGGCTCAGCGCTGACGCCAAGTTCATTCGTGCACTGTTGGATGGGCACCCGAATACATCTCTGATCGTCTGCATCAAGGTTCGCCGGAAGCCACCGAAAGACGAGACCGGCGACGATTACTACTATTTTTACAACTATCCCTACAACCGCTACTACTTGATCGGACAAGATGGAATCACTAGATCGCTCTAAGGCTGTCATCGATCTCGGCAAGCGGATTGTTGCCGGCATGATGCTCGGCGACGATGTCACTGCACAATGGATGGCACACCTAGTAGCCGAGAAAATCTCCGCAGCTGAGGATGCGTCCGAAACTGTGCGAGATTCAGCGTTGGCGGAGTGTATGGATGCCATCCTGAAACTCTGGACGCACAGGTACATGTTGCCCCCGTACGTGCAACCTCTGAGGGATCTAGACCCACTGCTGCATACACTCAATTCCTTAGGTGTGAATGAGGCTGATGAGCTTAGGTATTTCGCTCGTCCCCCTAGCAGCGATGAGCTTGAGGGTGCTACGGAGGACGAGAAGAAACTCTTCGAGTTTGCGATCGGGATTGATCAGACAGCCAGGGAACTAATCCGTTACGCACTCAGTGTTGCCGCAGAACGCTCAGTCAACGTGGTCAGCCCATGGCTAGAGGTGGCCGTCAAGGGCGGCATGGAAGCAACCGTAGAATTGCGACTCTCAAGATTTATCATTGAAGGCCTGCTGAAAAACCAAAAAGAGGTAAATAGACAGGGCATGCTAGATCGAGCTGATCGGTTGGAGAGCTTTGCGAAAGTAGCTTTATCTCTCGCCTGCGAGATGAGGGAGCTCCCGCAAGATACCGATGAGTCGTGTGACTGAGAAAAAAATTCCGCGATCCGGCGAAACAGTTGATGCCGTTGCACCTAGCGAGAACTCCTCCATACCATCGAAGATCACCATGCCTTGCTCATAGCCGGTCTGCTGGAACAGTGGCTCCAATACCCTTGATGGGCGGGATGCTCATAGCTCCAGCGCCCCGCTATTGCGCTCCACATCGATCAGGCGCTCGGTCGGTCCGTTTGGATCGAGCCGCTCACGCACTACTTGCGGCCAATTATTCTGGCTACGGCGCTTGGCGACTTTGTAGGTGTACTCTCCAATCAATCCGACAGGGTAATCAAGTACACCGCCAATCAGCAAAAGCACATCCGATAATTGTAGATAGTTACGCCCATTCGATTCTTGGTGGCGTTTCTTCAAGTCTCGCCAATGCTTTCCAAATGTCTTGCTTAACTCAAACTTAATGGATAACTGATCTTTAACAAAGGCGTCGGACTCACTATGATTGCCATGCTCATCGAACCAGGGGCCATTGTTCATATAGGCCCGCAGATATTCCCAGAAGGCTGCTTGCAGCTCCAGATCCTTGCCCATGGGCAACCCAAGACTGACCAGCACCTGGCGTTCCGGTCGTTTGAATTGATGCATCAATATCTCCAGCGCCGCGCTGCGCATGGCACCGGTATAGGGGCCGACCAATTGAAATTGATAGGCCACGGCGGCGATATCATCCCAAGGGCAGTGATAGAGCACGCCTTCCTGTTCGAAATACACTTCACGAGTGCGGCGATTGAACAAGATCGGCAAAGGTAATGAGCGAAAGGCCTCCCACAAAAAAGGAATGATCAAGAATGCGATGCCAAAAAATAACCCAGTAGAAGCAGCGCTCCAGTTTTTATCAACTGCAAACATTGCTGCCAATAATAATGCCACCCCCCCTCCTACTCCCCCCAATATTCCCGCCAGCATTCCGCGCGTTTTTCGCTCCCCTGCCTGCAAGGTCAAATAATGCTCGGTGTGTTCTTCGACATCGCCCAAGTTCATTGGCTGCTGGCCAGTAGGCTCATCAGCCTTCATGGCGATATAAGGCACATTCCCAGACAATCTGTCGCCCAGGGCGCTTAGTAACTTCTCCCAACTCATGGCATCAGCTCAGGTCGATATCCAGGGGCGGCATATACAGCCCCTCGATGGGTTGAAAGATCAGGGTGCCGCTGATGCGCTTGAGCTGCTGGCCCTCTAGCTCGTGGTAGGCGCGGCTCAAGCGCACATAACCTGGGGGTTGAGGTTCGACACGGCTGCCGGTTTCCTTGTATAGCGGGATGGGGTCTTCTTCACCCCAGACCAGCGGCACGCAACTGCGGTTATCGCTGAAATCGAGCATGCCACGGCTGAGCGACCACTCCTCCATGCCGTCGAAAATCACCATGCCTTGTTCATAGTCGGTCTGCTGGAACAGCGGCACCAGTAGCACCAGGCGAATTTCGTTGGCAAAACCACCATAGGGGTTCTGCTCACTCCACCGCTGCAGCTCCATGCTGACGGGCATTACCATCTGGTAGAAGGCGATCATCGATTCCGCATGAGTCCTCGACCACTCGGCGGGGCGGGTGCCGAAGCGGGTGTGCTTGACCCATTTTTCCGCTGGCGAGTCCTTGGTGGAGAGCAACGTGACCAGTCCGGCAACGATCAGCAGGGTCAAAGCTGTGGCCTGGGCAGCCAACGGCAACGGCAATACAGCCACACCTCGCGACAAAACAGCGGCATCTCCCGCAAAGGCCAGGCCTTGCGCGACGCGGAAGGTCTGTATGGCCTGCCATGACACCCGCATCATGGCCAGGCTCGATGCACTCAGCCCGGTATAGACACCAGCGCTATCCAGGTCTCCAGCTTTGAGCGCGTCAATGGCTTCCAAGCCGAAGTAGAGAACATCGACAGCCGAGGCGGCCGACTGAGCAATCCAGGCCATGGCACCACGCCCCAAGGCTTCATAAAGAAGTGCCTGCGCTTGTTTATTGTGCTTCCCCGCACCTTTGGCATGAACGGACCAGTCCGCATCCGCCAAATGATGCCTAACTGCAGCGTATGCCGCCCAGCCAGCAAATGAGGCACCGAACGTAGAAACCCAGTTTTTCCCAGATTGATTCTGTTTAAGGCCTCCCTCTCCGAAAATGCTCTGCCCCAGATTCCAGGCACAGAGCAAGGCAATCGCCGACTTCAATGGAGCTTTCTCGAAGAGCTCATCCAGGCTTGGCAGTCTGGTGCCTTCCGGCAGATGCCTGAGCGGCGGCAGGTCTGGTGGCAGCGCGGGTGCTGGCGGTGCCTTGGCCGCCGTCGGGTGCGGTACGTCACTCCCATAACCAGGCTGCGGATGTGGCGGTGCGGGTTTGGGCACCAGTTCCAGATAGGGGATGGCCTCGCGGACGCCATTGGCCAACGCCCCCGGCACAGGCCGAGCAGGTTGTTTGGCGGCCTGGGCAGCAGCACGCGCTTCGCGTTTCTTGAGTGCTTCCAGGTCGGCCTTGGCACGCCGGCGTTGGCTCTTGTTATGGCTGGTACCCATCAGTTCGCTGAGCCGTTCCAGATGCTGGCGTGGCGTAAGCTGCATCACCTGCAGGCGCTGGGCACTACGGGACAGAATCGACATCCACAACACCTTGGTGGCTGCCGTTATCTGCTGCTGCAGATTACCCATTTGCCCGGCAGCGATGGGGGCCACCGCTGCGAACAGGACATCGCTGGCTTTTGCCGGCCTCAACGCATCCAGGCTATCGGCCCCCAGGTTGATGGCGCCGGTAAACGCCATCGCGCGTACGGTCTCCTTGCCGTACTGCAGCAACAGACCGGCCTCCTTTAGCAGTTGCTCTTGCTTGAGCACATCGACCGACTGCAACAGCCCCTTGATTTCGTTGCCGGTCATCTGGCGAGCTACGCCGAGCACTGCCCAGGCCAGCCAATGTTTGTCTGTCGTGCTGTTTTCAGGATCCAGAGCTTCGACTATCGCCTTGGCTCCCGGCCCTGTAGAGGCCGCATCCAAGGCAGCAAGGGCGAAATGGGTTTCCAAGGCGTCGCGCATTTCTGGCTGCACGATGTCGAAGTGGCCACAGGCCGTATCGACACTGCCAGGGGTGCGCTGGTCGAGCGTCCCCATCCAGTCAGCCCAAAACTCAGCCAGCCGACGCACATCGGCGAGGTGTGCTTTCTCTTCTGTTTCCTGCTCCTGCCAGACGCGTTGCAGTTCGCTGAAATGCGTGGCACTCGGTAGCTGCTGCTTGAGAGCGCCATCACCATCGCTGAGTGCACGAATGACGCCTGCAATGGCCCAGTCATCACCACGCTCGAGCTGGCGCTGCGCGAAGCTGGCTTTGCGGGCACGCAGCAGCCCGGCCAGATCCAACAGCACGCCCCAGGGATCATCGATGACGGCATAGCTCTGTTGCTCGCAACGCTCCATGGCATCGAGCGTTCGTGGCCAGTCCGGGCGATGACGGGTATCAGGCTCGCAACTCCACTTGAAGCCTTCCGGGAACATGTATTCGCCGATCTGCTCGTGGATCTTTTCGGCCTGACCGGAGAAAGGAGCCGCACCCGGCGTGAAACTGCGCATGACCCGTTGGCGCACGTCATCCCGGGATTTGGCCGACGCGAAGTGTCGATCACTCCATTGCGCGGGAGACCATGCGAGCATGGCAGTGCTTCCTGCTTGAAGAATCAGATAAGGCTTGCTGCGCTTGTCGACTACAGCTCCGCCGCGCTCCGTTTCGGTGAGCGAAGCGCGCTCTACTCGAAACTCGGCAAGGCGGTTATTGCTCCACAGGTACAGCCAACCGTCACGCAGAACACGCGGCGTATAGCCGAGCGGGTGGAAATTTTGAGGGGCCAGCGGGTCGGTCAGGCTCGGGAAATTCCCTTCAAGCTCAGGGATGTCGTAATCGCTGGCTGAAATAACGTCACGCGGCCCGATGGCATAACGCAACGGCAAAACAGCCGTCAGCAGCGGGCAAGCTGTCGGCTGGAAATTACTAGGGGCGGTAACGGCCTGGTTCATCCCTGGGCCTCCTTGTCGCTATCCGTATTGAGAGTGAGGGCTTGCAGCAGCGGCCAATCGAGGGTGACCTGAGCCGCCAGCCCGCTGTCAGCAGGCGCACAGTCCGCATCTGGCGTCTCGTTAGACCAGGCAAGAATGGGCGCTCCATCATGCTGTAGCCAGACGGCGCTGACACCATGCCAGAAGCCAGCCGGCCACTTGGCTCCTGCAAGCCAAGCTTGGCGCAACGGCAAGGCATCGCCGAGTCGCAGCCAGAACTCACGACCATCGGGCGCATGAATGCGTAAACGCCTCTGCAACACCTTGAACAAGCGCTCCGCTGGCATGCTCGACTCCAGCCAAACGGCAGAAAGAAGATCCGCTTGCCCCTGCCACCAGGCGTTGTAAAGCGGGCTGCCTTCGTCGGCCTGAACGAGAACGGGGCCAAAGTCTGCAATATCTTCGTAAGGTGTATGACGCAACAGTAATCTCGGCGCGTGATCAGGGTATTGCTGATACAACCACCGTAGCGGTTGCTCATGATGAGCCCCTTCGAGTAACAACGCCCCGCTTCTCATGGGTGACCGTCCTTGGCTTTCTGCGCTGCCTCGCAGACCTCGCAGATGCCGCTTCTGGCCTCAAGAAACACCATCTTCTGCTTGAGCAAGGTTTCAGGCGCACGAGGCAGCAAGACCTGGCCGGCCTTGTCCTGATCCGCCGCCCACGGAATCACCGGCCCCAGTATCTTCAAACCCGAACCACTGCCCGGCGCCCCGCCCGTGTTCATCTTGATGGTCGCGCCGCTGATGGTTACGCCACTGGGGTCGAGTTTGACGAAGCTGCCGCCGCCGGCTGCGGTCAATTCCATACCGGCGTCGATGGTCACCTTGTCACCGGCAAAATAATGCAGTTCTCCACCGGCTTCGATGAACAGGCCGCTGCCGATCTTGTTGTGCTGGGTAGTAGCGACGGTGAGGTGGTCGTTGGCGCGCACTTCCACCTTGCGGTCGAGGTCGGTGGTGCGGTGTTCTTCAGCTTTCAGCTCGGTGTAGGTGTTGGCCTCGACCGTGTCGTGGCGCTCGTTGCCGACGCGGATCTTCTGGTCGTGTTCGATGTTTTCGTCCCAGTCACGCTGGGCGTGAATGTAGATCTGCTCAGCGCCCTTGCGGTCTTCGATGCGAAATTCGTTGTAGCCGCCACCGCCGGGGCTGCTCAGGGTCTTGAATACGCTTCTGGTCTTGTTCGCAGGCAGGTCGTATGGGACGACGTGTTCGGCGTGGTACAGGCAGCCGGTGACCAGCGGTTGGTCGGGGTCGCCTTCGAGGAAGGTGACCAGCACTTCCATGCCGACGCGCGGGATGGCCACGCCGCCGTAGGCCTTGCCCGCCCAGTTGGAGGCCACGCGCAACCAGCAACTGGTCTTGTCGTTGCCCTGGCCGTCGCGATCCCAGAAGAACTGCACCTTCACCCGGCCATATTGGTCGCAATGAATCTCTTCGCCGGCAGGGCCAGTGACCACGGCAGTCTGGCTGCCCAGTACCTTGGGTTTGGGGTGTTCCAAGCCGGGGCGGAAGGGTATGTCCCAGGGGGTGGCGGTGAAGCGGTTGCGGTAGCCCTGCTGGAAGCCGTCGCCCGGCTGGGTGTTGCTGGTGACCGACTCTTCCAGCACCTGTGGTTGCTTGCCTTCGTGGATTACTTCGGTGAGCAGCCAGAGGTCGTTCCACGGCTGGCGCGGGTGGCCGCTCAGGGCGAGGAAGTGGCCGCAGCACAGGTAGGCGTCGCTCTTGCCTTCGGCCAGCTCGTAGTCGCTGCGCAGGCGTTCCAGGCTACGCTTGGCCAGGTGCTTGCCGCGAGTACGGTCGGTGAAGCGGCCGGGGTAGTCGTACATTTCCAGGGCGGGGAAGAATTCGCTGCTGTAGCCAGCCTCCATCTGCAGCTTGGGCTGCTCGAAGTCGTAGTCACGCCAGGTGACCTGGGTGGTGCGAGTTTCCAGGCGCACGCCGAAGGCGCGCACCACTTCGTGGCTGGCGGCCAGGCCGCTGTCCTGCTGGTAGTTGAGCGGGTCGAGCCGGGGGAAGACGGTGGCGTCGTCGCCGAACACCAGGACGTGGCCGCCTTCGCTGTGCTGGAAATGGAAGCTGATGCCCTCTTCTTCACACAAACGCTGGATGAAATACAGGTCGTTTTCGTCGTACTGGGTGCAGTAGATGCGTTCGGGGTAGACGTAGGGGCCGAACTGCATGCGGTAGTCGGTGCCTTCGAGCAGGCCGTGTTCTTCGAGCACGGCGGCGATGATCTGCGGCGCGGTCATGTGCTGGAAGATGCGCTGGTCGAAGCTGTGGCCGAGGTAGGCCAGGGTCGGGCGCAGGTCGATGTGGTAGCGGGTCAGGCGCTTGCCGGAGTCGCCCTGCTCGACGCCATAGATGATGCCGTGCACACCCTTGCCACTGGGGCCGAAGGCCAGGTACGCGGGCTGGTTGATCAGGGCATGGAGGTCGAGGTCGGCACGCGGGCTGACCAGGTCGATCTCGAAGCGGTAGGGCTTGTTGAGCATCTCCCGGCCAATGAAGGACAGCACTTGCAGGTCGCTGTCGACGGCGGGAATGGTCAGGGTGATATGCGCCTGGTTGGCATCCAGCATGGCGAGTTCCTTCCTTGAATGGCGAGCTGGGCAAGAGGGTGCCCGGCTCGGGTGACAGGTTCAATACTGGCGGGGCGATAGCATGCACTGGTTCACGCTAAAGGCCCGGCCAGGGCGATTGGCCGCGAATGAACGCCTACGGCGAGTGATCCGGGGGCAACCCGCGCACGGCACGCCGGTACAGCGCCGCTGCGTCGCCGAGCAACCTGCTGGCTGTGGCCAGGGTATGCCGTGGAATGCGCGCGGCATCTTTGGGCGGCTGCTCCTCGATCAGTACCTTGATCAGTGCCTGTACGGATTCCAGGCGCAGGGAGGCCAGCTCGCACAGGGTTTGCGGGTCGAGGTGATGTGGCTTGTCGAGTGAGGTCGGCCGATCAGTCATGGCGTACCTCCGGGCGGAAGAACGATGATGGCCCAGGGCGGCGCCCTTGGGTAAAAGGGGGAAGATGGTGCATTTTCCTTATGCTCCTTCGTGAGGTTAAGGAGCCGCCATCCAACCTTCTCACGGGAATGGAGGCGGACCGTGCAAGGGTGAGAAACCGGCCACGAAGGACGCCGGCCAGGCCGAAGCCTGCCTCACACGGCCCGCCATAGAAATGCGGTAGACAGGCATAAAAAAAGCGCCTGCTACACAGCTATGGCGCTACCGCGCCTTCGTGGGAGTCGGGTTCTCACACCCGGTCGCGGGATTGACCGCGACAGCCGGACTTTAGCGTTGATAAGACGATGTGGCAAGGCACGGGCGGCAGAGGCAAGTGTGTGGGGGTATTACTCCCACACACTTCACGCGCCCGTCTCCACCGGAAACGGGCGCGGAAGCTCAACTGGCCAGCAGCCAGACCCCGGTCAGTGCCGAGGCGGCGCCGGCGATGCGCACCAGCGGCGCGGCGGCCTGGGGCAGGAAGCGCACCAGGGCGTAGCCGAAGGCATGCAGGGCAGCGGTGGCGATGACGAAGCCGGCGGCATAGCCCAGCGGGCTGGCCAGCTCCGGCAGCTCCAGGCCATGGGCAACGCCGTGGGTGAGGGCGAACAGGGCGGTCAGGGCGATGGACAAGGCCATCGGCAGGCGCGCGGCCACCGCCACCAGCAGACCGAAGGCCAGCACCGAGCCGGCGATGCCGGTTTCCATCAGCGGAATTTGCACCCCGGAGAAGCCCAGCAGGCCGCCGATGAGCATGCTGCCAACGAAGGTCAGCGGCAGTGCCCAGCGCGCCGCGCCGCTCTGCTGCGCGGCCCACAGGCCGACGGCGAGCATCGCCAGCAGGTGATCCAGGCCGAATACCGGGTGGGCCAGGCCCGAGAGTAGCCCCGATTCACCATGGCCGGGGTGGGCGAAGGCCAGCGCCGGGGTGCAGAACAGGGCGATGGCGGAAAGGGTTTTGCGCAGATTCATAAAGGTCTCCTTGACTCAATGGGTAAGGAGAGAGGCGGCCCTCTCTCCCGCGGGCGGGACAGGGGAGGTTCAGGCCGCTGTGAGCATGCCCTGGCGTTCGATGAAGGCGATGATCTCGTCGAGACCCTGGCCGACCTTCTGGTTGCTGAAGACGAAGGGCTTGTCACCGCGCATCTTCAGGGTGTCGCGTTCCATCACTTCCAGCGAGGCGCCGATCATGGGCGCCAGGTCGATCTTGTTGATCACCAGCAGGTCGGACTTGCAGATGCCCGGCCCACCCTTGCGCGGCAGCTTGTCGCCAGCGGCGACGTCGATCACGTAGAGGGTCAGGTCGGAGAGTTCCGGGCTGAAGGTGGCCGAGAGGTTGTCACCACCGGATTCGACGATGATCAGATCCAGGCCGGGGAAGCGACGGTTGAGCTGCTCCACCGCCTCCAGGTTGATCGAGGCGTCCTCGCGGATGGCGGTGTGCGGGCAGCCGCCGGTTTCCACGCCGATGATGCGCTCGGGCTCCAGGGCTTCGTTGCGCACCAGGAACTGGGCGTCTTCCTGGGTGTAGATGTCGTTGGTGACCACGGCGATGTTGTAGCGCTCGCGCAGGGCGCGGCACAGCGCCAGGGTCAGGGCGGTCTTGCCGGAACCGACCGGACCGCCGATGCCGACACGCAGGGGTTGGCTGTTCATTTGCTTTGTTCCTCGTCAGGAGCGGAAGAGACGCGAGTACTGGCGCTCGTGCGCCATGCTCGCCAGGGCCAGGCCGAAAGCGGCACTGCCCCAGTGTTCGGGGGAGAGTTCAGCGGCCTGTTGCTGGGCGGCATCGAGCTGCGGCAGCAGGCGGCTGGTCAGACGTTGGGCGGCCTGTTGGCCCATGGGCAGCACCTTCATCAGCACCGCGAGCTGGTTTTCCAGCCAGCCCCAGAGCCAGGCGGCCAGGGCGTCGTCCGGGCTGATCTGCCAGGCGCGCGCAGCCAATGCCCAGGCCAGGGCCAGGCCAGGTTCATCCTGGCTCGCCAGCAGTTCGCGAGCAGCGCCGTCCAGCTCCGGCAGCCCTTCGAGCAACTGCCTGAGCGAGTAGCCCATCTGCCGGCTTTCCAGTGCCAGTTCGCGGGTTTCGCGGCTGGCGCGGTGCTGTTCGGCGAGCTGTTGCAGTTGGCTCCAGTCACCCTCTGCCGCAGCTCGGCAATGGGCCACCAGCAACGGGGCCTCGAAGCGCGAGAGGTTCAGCGACAACTGGTCGCTCAGCCAGCGCTCGGCGCTTTCGGCATCCTCGATCAGGCCGCTGTCGATGGCCCATTCCAGGCCTTGTGAATAGCTGTAGCCGCCGATGGGAAGCTGCGGGCTGGCCAGGCGCAGCAAGGCCCAGGCCGGTTTCATGCGCCAGCCTCGGTGAATGCAGTCGACATGGCCTTGCTCACTTGCGCACCCCGAACTGGTGCAGGCGTGGGCCGTAGTTGAACTCGGCGTCGCCATGGTGAGAGTGGTGGTGACCACCGCCATAAGCACCTTGCTCGGGCTGGTAGGGCGCTTCGATGGCCTCGACCGTCGCACCGAGCTGTTCGAGCATGGCCTTGAGCACGTAGTCGTCGGGCAGGCGCAGCCAGCCGTCGCCCAGTTGCAGGGCGACATGGCGATTGCCCAGGTGATAGGCGGCGCGCATCAGCTCGAAGGGGCTGGCGCAGGTGACGTGCAGCAAGGGTTCGGCCTTGGCGCGCACGCGCACCACGCGGCCGTCCTGCGCTTGCAGGCAGTCGCCATCGGCCAGGGCCGGCTGGCCACGCTCGAGAAACAGGCCGACCTCTTCGCCGGCACTGGTGAAACAGCGCAGGCGGCTCTTGCTGCGGGCCTCGAAGGTCAGTTCCAGTTCGGCGTCACAGGTGTTCTGTGGCGCGATGCGGCTGTGGATTACCAGCATGTGAGTCGATTCCGGGGCAGTGTGCCCGCAAATAGTGCAAGGGCCTTGCCAATGCGTCTGAGCGCTGCATGCAGGCGCTTGCAGGCGATGCTCACGGAAGCTGTCGGGCTGGATAGGTTTTATTTGGTGCGTGCGCTGGCTGGTTGGCACCTTTTTGGTGCAATTCAGCTATCTGGTTTGCCCAGGCCCAGCCAGTGCTTGCCGCCGATCATGATGAAACGCAACTGCTGGATGACCTTGGCTTCGGCGGTGAGGTGCGCAGGGAGCGTAGCCGCCGGGGGGTCGATCAGTTCGGGCAGGGTGGCGAACACGGTCTTGACCACCAGGTCGGAAATCACCTCCAGCGCGGCCTGATCCAGCTGCGGCATGCGATTCATCAGCTTGAGGTCGGCGGCCAGGTCGCTGGTGATGCGTTCGCGCAGGGCGGCGATGGCCTGGCGCACGGGCTGCGAGCCGCCGTACTGCTCGCGAGCGAGGAAGAGGAACTGGGCGTGGTTGTTGGCCACCTCGGCGAGGAAGATGCGCACCGAGGCGTCGATCATGCCGCGCACCTCGAACTCGTGACGGCGCACCTGGCGAATCGCGGCGCGGAAGGTTTCGCCGACTTCCGCCACCAGGGCCAGGCCCAGTTCGTCCATATCGGCGAAGTGGCGGTAGAACCCGGTGGGCACGATGCCGGCCAGGCGGGTGACCTCACGCAGGCTCAGGCTGCCGAAGCCGCGTCCACTCTCCATCAGGGTGAGGGCCGCGTGCATCAGGGCCTGGCGGGTCTGCTGCTTCTGTTCGGCGCGTGGTGTCATGCGATTGGGATCAGTGAGCGATGCCGCACTCTAGCAAATGCGGTTGGGCAGCGTCGAACCATACGGGGCACTTCAGTGAACGACTGTTGACTCATTTCGAGTTGGCTGCCAGCATTGTGAACAGTCGTACACTGAAAGGAGTCGCTGCATGCCCATCCTCTCGCTTTCCCTGGCCCGGCACCTGGTGCCAGCTCTGCAGCCGTTACGTGCGCTGTGCCGTCACGGCTGGCTGCGCGAGGCCGATGTCGACCTGTTGCTGCGCTTGCTGCATCCCGCGTTGCGGGTACAGCGGGTATTCGCCCAGGTCGAGGCGCGCCGTTGGGTGGCCGAGGACATGCTGGCGCTGACCCTGCGCTGCAATGGCAATGAGCGCGGCTGGCGTGCTGGTCAGCATGTGCAGCTCTTTCTGCAGCAGGAGGGTGTGCGTCATGGCCGCAGCTACAGCCTGACGACGGTCAGTGCCGATGGCCGTGTCGAGCTGGCGATCAAGCGCCAGCCGGGGGGGCGCCTGTCCAATGCCTTGCTCGATCATCTTGAGGTAGGGCAGCTACTGGAGCTGGCGCCTGCCTTCGGCCAATTGCACTGGCCGGATGACGGTCGCCCGGTCGTGCTGGCCGCCGCTGGCAGTGGCATCACGCCCCTGCTGGGTTTGCTGCGCGACGCCCTGGCGCGCGGTTTCGCGGCGCCGGTGACCTTGCTGCATCAGGTGCGCCGGTCGGGCCAGCGTGCCTTCGTCGAGGAACTGCAGGCACTGGCCGAGCGGCATCGTAATCTGCACCTGCGTTGGGTGATCAGTGGTGAACCGGGTGGGCGCATCAGCCGCGAGCAACTGGATGAATTGCCGGGCGAACACCTGATCGCCTGTGGCCCGCGTGGTTTCGTCGAGCAGGTGCAGGGCTGGTGGGCGCGCAACGGCACCCTGCAGGTGGAAAGCTTCAGCCCACCCGAACCGCTTACCCTGGATGAGCGACGCGAGGTACGCCTGCGCTTCGCCCGCAGCGGCCAGCAGGTATTGGCCAACAATCAGAGCAGCCTGCTGGAACAGGCCGAAGCCAGCGGTTTGCGCCCAGCTCACGGCTGTCGCCAGGGCATTTGTGCCAGTTGCACCTGCACCCTGCTCAGTGGTGCTGTGCGGGATCTGCGCAGTGGCGCACTGTTCGCCGAACCCAACCAGCCCATTCGTCTGTGTGTCAGTGCCCCGCATGGGGATGTGGAGATCGATCTGTGAGTGCCCGTCTTGACCGCGAACTGAGCCCCGCCGAACTGGAGGCCTTCGGCGCCGAGCTGGACGCCTTGCGCCAGCGCACCCTGGCCGACCTGGGCGAGGCCGATGCGCGTTACATCCGCCGTGTGCGTGGTGCCGTGCGCCTGTGCTGCTGGAGCGGCCGGGTGTTGCTGATGCTGGGCTGGTTCCCGCCAACCTGGCTGCTCGGCACCTTGCTGCTGGGCCTGGGCAAGATCCTCGAGAACATGGAATTGGGCCATAACGTCATGCATGGCCAGTACGACTGGATGAACGACCCGGAATTCGCCGGGCGCCAGTACGAGTGGGACATCGTCGGCCCCGCCGATTTCTGGCGGCACACGCACAACCATGTGCACCACACCTACACCAACGTGCTGGGTATGGATGACGACGTCGGCTATGGCGTGGTGCGGCTGTTCCCCGAACAGCGCTGGAAGCCCTTCTACCGCTGGCAGCCCTTGTGGGTGACGATCCAGGCGCTGCTGTTCCAGTACGCCGTGGCCATCCAGCACCTGCGTCTGGACAAGCTGGTCAAGGGGCGCATCAGCAAGGACGAGGTGCGTCCGCTGGCCCGTCAGTTCGGCGTCAAGCTGGCGCGGCAGTGGGGCAAGGATTATCTGTTCTTCCCCTTGCTGGCGCTGCTGCTCGGCGCCAATGCGCTGGCCGTGCTGGTGGGCAATCTGCTGGCCAACCTGCTGCGTAACCTGTGGACCTTTCTGGTGATTTTCTGTGGTCACTTCACCGAAAAGGCGGCGGTATTCGCGCCCGAAGTGCTGGAAGGTGAGACGCGTGGTCACTGGTATCTGCGCCAGTTGCGCGGCTCGAGCAACCTGTCCGGTGGGCCGTTGCTGCATATCCTCACTGGCAATCTCAGTCACCAGATCGAGCATCACCTGTTCCCCGATCTGCCGGCGCGGCGGTATGCCGAACTGGCGCGCGAGGTACGGCGCATCGCCGAGCGTTATGGGCAGCATTACAACTGTGGAACCTTGTGGGGGCAGTTTCGCACGGTGTTGCGGCGTATCTGGATCTATCGGCTGCCGCCGGCTGTTATGAGTTGAGGTGAGGGGTTCGGAGCGTGGAGTGGTGGTTCTGATACTGGACTGGCAATGCGGTGTTGGTTGTTCTTGTGCCTGTTCCGGGTTGCCGCGTTTTTGTTGATGTTTTTGGTTTCGCCCTCCCGGGCGAGTCACTTTGCGGGCAAAGTAACCAAAACCTTCCGCCCGATCATCCGGCCCTGGCTGCGCCAGGGTTCGTTCGCTCCATCGCCGCTCCAGAGGCCCGCCACGGTGGGCCATCCCTGGCCCATCGTGTCTCTCGCGACATCCATGTCGCTCAACCTCTTCCACGACGATTCCGCTCACCCTCCTGGGCGGGCTCTGCATGCGCCTGAACCTGCGGTAACCCAGAAATAGTGCGGAGTGTTTGAACATGGGGCAGCCTTAGGGCTGACCAGAATGCCGGCTGCAAGCCGGCAAGCTATCCAGGCGAATGAAACTGCGCGAATGAAACTTTTGGTTTAACTCGACGACCCATCGCGACTTCACGACTACCAGAACACTGCGTGCAACACCTGGTATGCCTGTTCGTTCAGGCGCGCGAATGGCCCCTTCAGGAGGGTGAGCGGAATCGTTGCGCAGAGGGGCGAGCCGCATGGACGCGGCGAGAGGCTTAAAGGGCCAGGGACGGCCCTTGTAAGCCGACCCTCGGAGCAGCGATGGAGCGAACGAACCCCGGCGTAGCCGGGGCCGGATGTCGGGGCCAAGCCTTTTTGCTTTCTTTTGTGGCGTTTGACAAAAGAAAGTCGCCGGGGGCGAAACGGGAGATATCAGCAGAACGCCGATAAGCAGCTCGAGCACCGAAAATCTGACAGTCTCAAACCAACCGACCCCGTATCAAATCCGAATAACCAAAGAAAAGCCCGGCGTGCGCCGGGCTTGGGGGTATCGCTGAGTTGCTTCAGACGTGCTGCGCACCAGGGGTACGCTCATAGCCGTCTTCGGCAAGCTGAACGTGCTGCGCACCAGGGGTACGCTCATAGCCGTCTTCGGCAAGCTGAACGTGCTGAGCACCAGGGGTACGCTCATAGCCGTCTTCGGCAAGCTGCACATGCTGCGCACCAGGGGTGCGCTCATAGCCATCTTCTGCCAGCTTGAAGCGCTGTTGGCCGGGCGTGCGCTCGGAGCCGTTCTCGGCCAGCGGGGTGAGGGGTTGATCTTGCTGGATCTGGCTGTCCTGATGCTCACCCACCAGCGGGAAGGGCGCATTGTTCGGCAGGGCGAAAGCAGTGGAAGTCAGCAGGGTCAGAGCCAGGGCGGTCAGGGTCAGTTGAGTTTTCATGTCCGTGCCTCCGTTGGGCGTGTTTCGTGTCTACGGAAGCAATTGTCCTAGCTCACCACTCGGATAAGAACTTGACTGACCTGATAGTGAACATCGATAGCCGCAATACTTGCTTGGAGCCCTCTATCTCGAGCCTTTCAGAGCGGCGTCGAGCGGTTTGGGCGATGCGCTCGACATCGCAAACGCAAGATCCGCAGCGTATGCTGTGCGGCCTTTTGGGTCGCTTGCGATCCATTTTCCTGCAATGAGCTGAGGCTGCTCCATCGATGCTTGCGGTACAGGCAATCCTGCCGATCTTCGCCCTGATCGTGCTCGGCTACGTGCTGGGCTGGCGCCAGTGGCTCACTGCCGAGTCGGCCGCCGGGTTGGCCAATATCACCTTCAAGCTGTTCATGCCCACGCTGCTGTTCACCGGCATCGCCAAGGCGCATCTGGCCGAAGGCCTGTCGCCGATGTTGCTGCTGGGTTACTACCTGCCGGTGCTGCTGGTGTTCGTGCTGGTCAACGCTGTCGCCCATTGGCGGCGCGGTAGGGCCTCGCCGCTGGGGCTGGTGGCTGCATTCTCCAATAACGTGCTGGTGGGCATTCCGCTGGTCACCAGCCTGATGGGCGCAGCCGGGCTGGTGTACGTGTTCGCCATTCTGGTGTTCCACAGCCTGACGCTGTTTTCCCTGCAAAGCTTCTATGCCGCGTTCGGCAGCCAGGAGCGCGTCGACGCTCGTGCTCTGCTGAAAAACCTGGCCAACCCGATGATCATCGGTCTGCTGCTGGGCGCCTTGCTCAATCTTTCCGGGCTGGTGGTGCCCGATAGCCTGTGGCGCGCGGTGACCTGGCTGGGCCAGGCCGCCCTGCCTTGCGCACTGATCGTGTTGGGTGCCAGCTTGTCGCGCTATCGCTTGCGCCCGACCGCCGAAGCCTGGAGCGTGGCGCTGGTCAAGCTGCTGCTGTTCCCGGCGCTGGTGTGGACATTGAGTGGCCTGCTGCCTGGTCTCAACGATGCGGCGCGGACGGTGATGGTGTTGCTGGCGGCCTGCCCGAGCGGGGTCAACGTGATGGCGTTTTCCCGCACGGCCGAGGACAACCGCAGCGTCAGCGCAGCGATCTCGCTATCGACGCTGCTGGCGGCAGTCAGCCTGCCGGCCTGGATGATGCTGATGGGCTTCTGAGCCGACGGGCGCCATCCTAGGCGCCCGCAGGTCGGATCAGGGCGCCAGATCCAGCGGCAGGCTGACCTTCACCTCGGGCGGGCTGGCCAACCAGGCGGCGGTGCGCTGGCGGTAGTCGGCGTAATGCGCACTTTGCCGGTGCGCCTCCACCGCCTCGCGATCGACGTACAGCTCGTAGAGATCGAAGGTGCCGGGCGCGCCGTCGCGCTCGAACAGGTCGTAGCGCAGGTTGCCAGGCTCACTGCGGCTGGCACTGACCATCTGCTGTAACGCCTGCAGCACCGCGTCGCGGTGCTCGGGCCTGGCATCAATGCTGGCGAAGATGGCGATGCTCATGCGCGCGCCTCGAGCAGGCCGAGCAGGGCTTCGGCACTGGCCTCGGAGGAGGCCGGGTTCTGCCCGGTGACCAGCAGGCCATCGACCTCGACGTGGCTCTGCCAGTCATCGCCGCGGGCATATTGGCCGCCGTTGGCCTTGAGCATGTCCTCGACCAGGAAGGGCACCACCTGGGTCAGTTGCACCGCTTCCTCTTCGCTGTTGCTGAAACCGGTGACGCGCTTGCCGGCCACCAGCGGCTTGCCGTCACTGCCCTTGACGTGGCGCAGCACGCCCGGCGCGTGGCAGACCGCACCGACCGGCTTGCCCAGAGCCTGGAAACGCTCGATCAGGGCGATGGAGTCGGCGCTTTCGGCCAGATCCCACAGCGGGCCATGGCCGCCGGGGTAGAACAGCGCATCGAAGTCCTCGGCGCGCACCTGAGCCAGCGGCAGGGTGTTGGCCAGTTCGCGCTGGGCTTCGGCATCGCCGGCGAAGCGGCGGGTGGCGTCGGTCTGCGCGCTCTCGTCATCGCTCTTCGGGTCGATGGGCGGTTGGCCACCCTTGGGCGAGGCCAGGGTCAACTGGGCGCCGGCATCCTTGAAGCTGTAGTAGGGCGCGGCGAACTCTTCCAGCCAGAAGCCGGTCTTGTGGCCGGTGTCGCCGAGGCGGTCGTGGGAAGTCAGTACCAGCAGAATCTTCATGAGGATTTCCTTGCGGTTTGGGCTGATCGAGTAGCTTTAGTGACTGCGACCATGAGCGGGTGTTCCCTCAGGGCTCAGGCATCCGCTTGCGCTTGCGCTGCTTCTAGCGCCGGTGCGGCGTAGATGCCCACCTCCACCGCCAGTTCCAGCACCCGTGGTAGGTCGTTGGCGTACACCAGCACGGCTTGCAGTTCGTCATCCAGTGGCTCGCTGAAATCCACCAGCACGTAGCCGCCGGTTTCCGGCGACAGCGCCGAGAGCTGCACCTGAATGCGGTTGAGCGCTTTCAGCGGTTCGGTCTTTACCAGTTGCTTGGGCTTGAGCACGAACTGCACCTGCGGGCCGAAGGATTCGGTGATGCGTTGGAACAGTTCCTCGTAGCTGTCGGCCTGGAACAGCACGGTGTCCGGCAGGCTGCCGACCACCACCCACTCGCCCAGCGGGATGGGGAATTCGTCGTCGTAGTTGACGTCCGGGTTAGCAGCGAGGAAGGCAGCCGGGTCGGCATAGGCCTGCGCCGCTTCGTCGGCGATGCGGGCGATCTCGTCCTCGGGCAGGCAGCCGGAGCTTATCTTGGCGATCAGTTCTTCCAGCTGGGCTTTCATCAGGCTATTCCTCGGGTATGGAAGGGGGCGGCAAGAATATCATCGCCTGGGTAGGGTGCGCCGTGCGCACCAGGGCATCGGTAATCGGTGCGCACAGCGCACCCTACGACCTATTCCTCGGTTGTTAAGTTGGGGGCAAAGCAACAGGCATGAATGAATACGATCTCGCGAGCTAGAGCCCTGCAAGGGGAAAGTAAGCGAGGAAGCGGAGTGTACTTAAGTACATGAGCATTCCGAGCTTACTTTCAACGCCTCAGGGCCGACGCGCAGCAGATCGTCACCCGTAGCGCTTCTTGGCTTCGATGGCCAGGCCACTGCCAATACTGCCGAAGGTGTTGCCCTCCACGCTGCGCGCCTTGGGCAGCATGGCCGCCACGCTCTGGCGCAGGGCCGGCACGCCGCTGGAACCGCCGGTGAAGAACAGCGTGTCGACCTGCTCGGCGGCGATGCCAGCGTCGTTCAGCAACTGCGTGAGGCTGGCGCGGATGCGTTCGAGCAGCGGCTCGATGGCCTCCTCGAACAGCGGTCGGGTCAGTTCGGCGACCAGGCCCGGCTCGATGCGCGACAGGTCGATGGGGCGGGCGTCCTGTTCGCTCAGGGCGATCTTGCTGTCTTCCACCTGCATCGCCAGCCAGTGCCCGGCGCGTTGTTCGATCAGACCGAACAGGCGGTCGATGCCGGTGGCGTCGACGATGTCGTAACGCATGTTCTGCAGCGCAAGCTGGGTCTTCTGTGCGTACAGGGCGTTGATGGTGTGCCAGGTGGCCAGGTTGAGGTGGTAGCTGGTGGGCATGAAGGCGTCGCTCTTCATCCGGCTGCCGTAGCCGAACAGCGGCATCACCCCGGCCAGCGACAGTTGCTTGTCGAAGTCAGTACCGCCGATGTGCACGCCGCCGGTGGCGAGGATGTCGCCCTGTCGCTCGGCCAGGTGGTGGCGCTGCGGCGCCAGGCGCACCAGGGAGAAGTCCGAAGTACCGCCGCCGATGTCGACGATCAGCACCAGCTCCTCGCGCTGCAGGCTCGACTCGTAGTCGAAGGCGGCGGCGATGGGCTCGTACTGGAAGGACACATCCTTGAAGCCGAGCTTGTGCGCCACGGCTACCAATGTGTTCTGCGCCTCCTGGTCGGCGGCCGGGTCGTCGTCGACGAAGAACACCGGGCGGCCCAGCACCACCTCCTCGAAGTCGCGTTCGGCCTGGGCTTCGGCGCGTTTTTTCAGTTCGCCGATGAAGAAGCCGAGCAAATCCTTGAACGGCAGAGCGCTGCCCAGCACCGTGGTTTCGCTCTTCAGCAGCTTGGAGCCGAGCAGGCTTTTCAGCGAGCGCATCAGGCGCCCTTCGTAGCCTTCCAGGTATTCGTGCAGGGCCAGGCGGCCGTAGACCGGGCGGCGCTCCTCTGTGTTGAAGAAGATCACCGAGGGCAGGGTGATCTTGCCGTCTTCCAGCGGCAGCAGGCTGTCCTGGCCGGGGCGATACCAGCCGACGGTGGAGTTGGAGGTGCCGAAGTCGATGCCGCAGGCGCGGGCGGGAGTAGAGAAGGACATGGTGCAGACCGCCAGAAAGATTGCCGGGATGAATGACGACGTCGCACGGCGACGACCCGGAGGGTGGCTGCCAACGAGGGCAGGCCACGAAAACGGCCGCGCATTCTATGTCAGCGCTGCCGTCATCGCGAGTCGTGATTCAGGAGGGCAGATTGGCGCTGCTTTGCCGTGCCTTCCACTGGCTCCACTCGAAGCCCAGTACCACCAGCAGCGACAGGGCGAACGGCAACAGCAGGTAGAACACGCGGAACACGATCAACGCCGCCAGCACGTCGGCGGCAGGGACTTCCGGCATGGCGGCGAGGAAGGTCACTTCCAGCACACCCAGACCGCCGGGGGCGTGGGACAGCAACGCCAGCGAGAAGGAGGCAAGGAACACGCCCAGCACCACCAGATAGCCAGGGTGGTTGTCGGCGGGCAGGGCGAAGTAGATGATCGCCGCCGCGCACAGCAGTTCCAGCGGGCCGGCCAGCAACTGACGGCCGACGATGCGCAGGCGCGGGTACTCGACATGCAGCTTACCCAGTGTCCAGGGCTTGAACTGGAGCCAGGAGCCCAGCACGTAGAGACCGACCAGCGTCAGCAGGACACTGCCGATGACCACCGATACCAGCGGCGTGACGTTGGCGACGCGGTGCACCAGATCCGGCTGGGCGATCAGCACGCAGCCGCTGGCCAGCAAGGTGCCGATGGCGAAGGTGAAGGAGCAGAAGACGATGAGGATGCCGATTTCCTGCGGCGTCAGGCCCTTGCTGCGGTAGGCGCGGTAACGCACCACCGCGCCGGAGAACACCGAGGCGCCGATGTTGTGCGCCAGCGCATAGGTGGTGAAGGAGCACAGGGTGATGAAGCGCCAGGGGATCCGCTTGCCCAGGTGGGCCACGGCGATGCGGTCGTACCAGGCCAGCGCCCAGTAAGCACCCAGGGTGGCGGCACCGGCCAGCAGCCAGTTCATGTGCGAGATGGCTTCGAGGCTGCCTTTGATCTCGCTGATGGAGATGTTGCGCAGTTCACGGTAGAGCAGGAAGCCGGACAGCACCACAGCGCCAAGACCGATCAGCGTCCAGATCAGATCGCTGCGTTTCAGTTTGGGTTTGGCTTCAACAACGGACACTACAAATCCTCGATCGAGAGGCCCCGAGGCTTATGACGGGGCCTTGAGCCTTGGCCGGGCTCGATGATGGCGGGCCTTGTGGGCCGATCTTGCGGCGCCCGCGAATGGAGTCTGGCTGCATGGCGCGGTGCGCAGTATCACGGAGCCGCGTCCGTTGCTCAACTGCAATACGCGTCATCGGCGTAACCCCGTATGTCCATGCGGCCTGTGTGGACACCAGACAGCTTACAACCAGGCCAGGGTGAGTGCGGCCAACACGGCATAACGCGCGCTCTTGGCCAGGCTCACCAGCAGCAGGAAACGCCACAGTGGCTCGCGCATAACGCCGGCCACCAGTGTCAGTGGATCGCCGATCAGCGGCATCCAGCTCAATAAAAGCGACCAGCGGCCGTACTTCGCATACCAGCCCTGAGCCTGTGCCAGGCGGGTGTCATTGACCGGGAACCAGCGTCGCCCCCGGTAATGTTCCAGCGAGCGGCCCAGCAGCCAGTTGACCCAGGAGCCCAGCACATTGCCGAGGCTGGCCACCGCCAGCAGCGCCCAGGTGGCGTGAGCGCCGCCGAGCAGCAGGGCCACCAGCACCGTCTCGGATTGCAAGGGCAGCAGGGTGGCGGCGCCGAATGCCGAGAGAAACAGCCCCAGGTAGGCCGAGGTGAACAGCATGAGCCGTGGCTCAGCGGTTCAGGACTGGCGCTCCTGATTGGCCATGATCTCTTCCAGGCTCAGCCCGGTGAGGCCATGAATGGTCTTCCACAGATAATAGAAGATGGCCATGAGCATGATCATCGAGGGAATGGCGATCATCGGGTAGCTGAGCAGGGTCATGCGCCCCAACTCATCGTTGAACGCTTCGGTGCCTGACGGGCTGACCACTATCCACTTGGCCAGCACGTAGTTCATGAACGAGGAGAAGAAGAAGGTGCCGCTGAGCCAGTAGGTGGCGCGCAGCAGGCGCGTCTCGAAGTGCTCGACATGGCCGCCTTGCTCCAGGCGTTCGTGGATCTTGTCGACGTTGAGCACCGTCTTGTTGAACAGCAGCGTGCGGATCAGCGGGTAGCGTGTGCGTGTCGATACCAGCACGGCGACGCCGATGATGCCCGGGATGGTCGCCTCCTTGACCGCCAGCCACTGGGTGCTGAGATGCAGCAGGCCGATGCCGCCGGTCAGCGCCACGCTGATCAGGCCGAGCAGGGCGATGAAGTTGAACTTGCGGTACTTGATCAGCTCGAAGGCCCCCCAGCCCAATGGGAAGGCCAGGGCCAGAAGCAAGGCTCCATCGGGCCCCAGACGATGTTCACCGCTGAGTTTCATCAGGATGAACGAGGGGATCAGGATGCTGATGACCAGGTCGATCAACGGGCGCGGCTTGTGGGTCGGGGTCGAGCTGTCTGTGGTGGTCATGGCGAACGAAAGACTAAAAGGGGCACTGATCATCGCCCGAGCGGGCGCATAGGGCCAGCCCGGCCGTCGTCGCGAGTGTGAAAAAATGTGCGCACCGACAGTTTAGGGACAGTTATCAGGTCGTTGAAAACATGGGGGATGCGGCCAGTGCCATAACGATGGCGACCCCGCAAGAACAGCACCGGGCCCGCATTCGAGCGATTTTTGAGGTTTAGGGGAAGGCCTGGTTGATACCCCGGATTGGCAAGGTTGTGTGTGGGTTGTTCTTGTGTCTGTTCCGGATTGCCGCGTTTTTGCTGATGTTTTTGGTTTCGCCCTCCCGGGCGAGTCACTTTTGTGGGGCAAAAGTAACCAAAACCCTCCGCCCGATCATCCGGCCCTCGCTGCGCGAGGGTTCGCTCACTCCATCGCCGTTCCAGAGGCCCGCCGCGGTGGGCCATCCCTGGCCCATCGCGGCTTTCGCGACATCCATGTCGCTCAACCTCTTCCACGACGACTCCGTTCGCCCTCCTGGGCGGGCTCTGCACGCGCCTGAACCTGCGGTTACTCCATGGGACTCTCACGCGCTTAATGGGGGCAGCCGTAGGGCGGACTCAGGAGCCTAAGCGAACAGTCCGCCGGGCCATGCCGAGCTCGACACCACGGCTCACGCCCAATACTCCCACCAACGGCGTACTGCTACGCGAGTACGCCCTACACGACTGCACGTTCAGGCGGCAATCCGAGTTCAGAGAAAAGAAAGTGAGTCGCCCGAGGAGGCGAAACAGGCACTTTCTGTAAACACCGCAGCAGCGTCCAGAACACCAATGCAAACCAACACACAAACTTGCCAGTCCGGCTTCCCCGAGCCCGCGAAGACTCGCTTCCAAGGCAGCAACGCGGCTCGCGCCGAAACGGTAACAGACCCTAGGGCCTGTAATGGGCAGCGCAACTACAGACCATAAGGTCTGGCTCGGCGGGATGACGCTTGCAGCGCAGCGGCCTATCATCCAGTGTGTTGTCGAGCATCGCTCAGGTCAGTGACACCTTCTATGTTCAAATCCGTCGTATGTGCCGTCCTCCTCTGCTGCTGCAGTGCCGCGAGCGCTGCTGCCGAATTGCATCTGTACACCGAAGACAATCGCCCTTACAGCTTCCTCGAGGCGGGCAAGCCCGATGGCATGGCCGTGCAGGTGGTCGAGGAGCTGGTGCGCCGCAGCGGCCAGCCTGCGCAGATCGAGCTGGTGCCCTGGACGCGTGGTTACCACCAGGTGCAGCGTGAGGCCGATGCGGCCTTGTTCCCGGTGGTGCGTACGCCGGAGCGCGAGGCGCTGTTCCAGTGGGTCGGGCCAATCGCCGTGGGACGTACCGGTTTCTACAGCCGACGCGAGGACAACATCCGCGTGCATGACCTCGACGATGTGCGCCGCCTCGGCACGCTGGCGGTGCCCAAGCAGTGGTACATCCACGAGCATTTGCTGATGCTGGGCATGGACAACCTGCACGGGGTGGCCAGGCCGGCCGACATGGTGCGCCTGTTCCACCATGGTCGGGTGAAACTGCTCGTGGCCAATGACCTGAGCCTGGAAACCCTGCTGGCCGGGGAGGGCATGAGCGTCGATCAGGTGCAGTGGCAGTTCGACCTGATGCCCAATGCCTCCTATATCGCGTTCTCCAAGTCCGCTCCGGCGGAGCGGGTAGCGCGCTGGCGACAACTGCTCAGCGGCATGCGTGCCGATGGCAGCCTCGAGCATCTCTATCGGCAGTGGTTCCCTCAGGCCAGCGAAGCGCACGTCGCCGAGTTGCTGCATGAGTGAGCGGGCCTTGCCCTTGCAGGCGCGCGCCCGACTGTTCGCCCATCTGGCCGCCATGGAGCGTGCCGGTGTACCGCTGGATCGGGCCCTGGCCAGCCTGGCGCTGGGGGCGCGGCAGGCACGGGCACTGCAGCGCCTGCGTCAGCTCGTCGGCGGCGGGCGTGACCTGGCGGTATCCGGCCAGTTGAGTGGCGTGTTCACGCCGCTGGAGGCCAGCCTGCTGCGGGCTGCGCAGCAGGCCGGCAGTCTGGCGCAAATGCACGAGCGACTGGCTCAGCGTTATGCCGAGCAGGTGCAGCAACTCGCTGCCCTGCGTGCGCGTCTGTGGCTGCCGGCAGGTGTACTGGTGCTGGCGCTGATCGTCCATCCCCTGCCGGCTCTGGTAGGCGGTTCGCTGAGCCTGAGCGGCTACCTGGCGCGTGCGTTGTTGCCGCTGCTGACGCTGTTCGGCCTGTACCACCTGGTATCTGTATTGTGGCGGCGTTGGCAGCAGCGGCGCAGTGTGCCGCCGGGCCGGCTGGATGATCTTCTGCTGGCGCTGCCCCTGCTCGGTACGCTGCAGTGCAAGGCCGACCTGCGTGACTTCTGCGATGCCCTGGGCCTGCAGCTCGAGGCCGGTATCGCCGTGCTCGATGCCTTGCCGCGAGCCTGTGGCGCCATGCGCAATGCCCGTCTGCGGCGGGATTTCGCCACTCTGGCACCGCGCATCCAGGCCGGGCAGTCCCTGACGCAGGCCTTCGTCGCCCTGGCCTTGCCGGGGCATGGCATGCTCACGGCCATACTCAACACGGGCGAAGCGACCGGCCGGCCGGGTGAGGCACTGCTGCGTTTTGCCCAGCTACAGGCGCAGCAGCTCGCTGCGCGGCAGCAATGGCTGGCCGTCTGGCTGCCACGGCTGTTCTACCTGGCCGTCGCCGGCGGCATGGCCTATGCCCTGATCGACAGCGGCGCTTTTATCCCCCGGCTGCCGGCGGAGCTGGCTGGCCGGTAAATTGCTGGCAAGACGCCTGGGAAACATCGCTGGTGTGACTGAAAAGGTGCGACGAAAGCCTGGCGCAAGTGCCTTGCGCTAGCATTGGTCACGTCTACGCGATTACTAAAAAGAGAAAAAGCGATTCAACCACTTTGGAATACGCCCCATGCCCATCTTGCAACGTGCATCCCATCATGAGCTGCGCAGTGCCTTTCGTGCCCTGCTGGCTTCCGAGCGCTGCTACCACACCGCTTCGGTCTTCGACCCCATGTCCGCCCGTATCGCCGCCGATCTCGACTTCGAGGTCGGCATTCTCGGTGGCTCCGTCGCCTCCCTGCAGGTGCTCGGCGCGCCGGACTTCGCCTTGATCACCCTCAGCGAGTTCGTCGAGCAGGCCGCGCGCATCGGCCGCGTGGCACGCCTGCCGGTGATCGCCGACGCCGACCACGGTTATGGCAATGCGCTCAACGTGATGCGCACCGTGGTCGAACTGGAGCGCGCCGGCATCGCCGCGCTGACCATCGAAGACACCCTGCTGCCGGCCCAGTTCGGCCGCAAATCCACCGACCTGATCTCGGTGGAGGAAGGCGTGGGCAAGATCCTCGCGGCCCTGGAGGCGCGCGTCGACCCGGATCTGGCCATCATCGCCCGTACCCACGCCGGCGTGTTGGAGGTGGACGAAGTGATCCACCGCACCCGCGCCTACGAGGCCGCTGGTGCCGATGGCATCTGCCTGGTGGGAGTGAAGGATTTCGCTCATCTGGAGCAGATCGCCGAAGGCCTCAAGGTGCCGCTGATGCTGGTCACCTACGGCAACCCGGAACTGCGCGACAACCAGCGCTTGGCACGTTTGGGCGTGCGCATCGTGGTCAACGGCCACGCCGCCTACTTCGCCGCGATCAAGGCTACCTACGACTGCCTGCGCGAGCAGCGCGGCGCCCAGCCCTGCGATCTCAATGCCACCGAGCTGACGCACAAGTACACCATGCCCGAGGATTACATCCTCTGGGCCAAGGAGTTCATGGAAGTGCGCGAATAAGCGCAGAGGCGCCTGCACGAACGGCACTTGCACTTCGCCGACATTGGGCGCATATCATGGCCCATGCAGGCGAGGAGGCCGGAACATGGCAGGCGGTTGGGCAAGTGACAGCGCGGTGCAGGAACAGATCGACAGCAGCATCGAGGACGCCGTCGCGCGTGCCCGTAGCCAGTTGCCGAAAGGCGAGAGCCTGCACCGCTGCGAGGAATGCGACGCGGTGATTCCCGAGGCGCGCCGCCAGGCGATTCCCGGCGTGCGCCTGTGCGTCAATTGCCAGGCCGAGGTCGACAAACAACAAGCCGCCAGCAGCGGCTACAACCGCCGCGGCAGCAAGGACAGCCAGTTGCGCTGAGCAAGCGATACGGCACCTATCGGGGAAATGATGGTCTAGTGCTACTACGACCGTGACCTAGAAACCGATAATGAGGTGCCTGCATGACGATTTTCGAAGCCCTGCGTATCAGCCATGACATCCAGCGCAAGCTGGCGCAGAAACTGGTCGCTACCCAGGGCGATACCCCTGAACGCCATGCCTTGTTCGCTCAGCTCAAGCAGGAGCTGGCCGTGCACTCGGTGGCCGAGGAGCGGCATTTCTACATTCCCCTGATGCAGCAGGAAGCGGGCGTCGATCTGTCGCGCCACGCCATTGCCGAGCATCACCAGATGGACGAAATGATCGAGGATCTCGAGGAAACCGACCCCAGCAGCCCCAGCTGGTTGGCGCAGGCCAAGGCCCTGGCGCATAAGGTCGAGCATCACCTCGAGGAAGAGGAACAGCGCTTTTTCCAGATGGCCGGCAAGCTGCTGGGTGACAAGGAGAAGGAGCAACTGGCCGGTGACTACCTCAGCGCCTACGACGAGCTGAAGCAGGCGTCCTGATGGCTTGCGGCAGGCCGGGCGCAAGGCCTGGTCTGCCTGTCTGGCTAGGGCCGTTTTGACCTGAGCCTCGCGACGCCACGGTGGCCAGTCGTGGCGTTGCATCTGGCTCTGCCTGATGGCATCTGACTGAGTCAGAGTTGGGCCTTCGAGACTCTCGGAGCCCTCATGTTTCCCTTCATTGCTTTCGCTGCCGGCCTGGTACGGGGCTATAGCGGCTTCGGTTTCGCCATGCTGATGGCACTCGGCTTGATGCTGCAGTTGCCGCCCGCCGAGGCGGTGCCGGTGGCGCTGATCCTCGACGTGCTCTGCAGCGTGACGCTGTGGCCGGCGGCCTTGCGCGCGGTGCATGCAAGGGTGCTGGCGCGTCTGCTACTCGGCCTGCTACTGGCGGTGCCGCTGGGCGCCTGGCTGCTGTTGTGGCTGCCTGCGCGCGTGATGGCGCCGCTGGTGGCGCTGCTCTGCCTGTGCGGTGGGCTGTTGGTGCTGTGGTGACCGAGTGTCGCCCGACCGTTGCGCATGCGTATGGCCTGGGTTGCAGGGCTGGCTTCGGGGCTGGCGACCACCATGGCCTCGGCGGGCGGCCCGCCGCTGATGATCTACCTGCTGCGCAGTGGTCTGGACGCGCGCCAGTTGCGTGGCACGGCGGTGCTGTTCTTCCTGGCCAGCAGTTTCTTTGCGCTGATCGGGCTGGGTGTCGCGGGTGTGCTGACTGGCGCGCAGTGGCGTCTGGCCCTGGAGCTGGCGCTGCCAGCGCTGGCCGGCAACCTGCTTGGGCAGTGGCTGCACCCGCGCTGGCAGCCTTTGCCATTGCGCGTGCTGGTTGGCGGTTTGCTGGTGCTGCTGTCGGTGGGCAGTCTGCTACGGGCCTTGTGGCCGTAGGGTGCGCTGCGTGCACTGGGAGCCTGCTTGGTAGCGGTGCGCATGGCGCACCCTACGGGCGGGTTCGCTGTCGATGACCCCGACCCGCGTTACGAAGCGCCTTTCAATCGCGGTCGACGGCGAAGGCCGACCAGGCCTGGCGGCTGGGCATGATCTCCAGGCGGTTGATGTTGATGTGATCCGGCAGAGTGGCGACGTAGAAGATCTGCTCGGCGATATCCTCGGCAGTCAGCGGCGTGGTGGTGCCGTACAGCGCATCGGAAGCGGCCTGGTTGCCTTTGGTGCGCACCAGGGTGAATTCGGTCTCGGCCATGCCGGGGGCGATGTCGGTAACGCGCACGCCGGTGGACACCAGATCGCAGCGTAGGTTGAAGCTGAACTGCTTGACGAAGGCCTTGGTGGCGCCATAGACATGGCCGCCCGGGTAGGGCCATTCGCCAGCCACCGAACCGATGTTGATGATGCTGGTGCCCTTGCCGATCTCCAGCAGTTTGGGCAGTACGGCGTGAGTGACGTTGACCAGGCCGGTGATGTTGGTGTCGATCATGGTGTGCCAGTCTTCCAGGGCCACCTTCTGCGCGGCCTCCGGGGCCAGGGCCAGGCCGGCGTTGTTGACCAGTACGTCGATGCGCTCGAACGGCGCCTGCAGGCTGTCGACCAGGGCCTTCACGGCAGTAGCATCGCGCACGTCGAGCGCAGCGATGTGTACCGGCACCTTGTCCTGCAGCTCCTGCTTCAGTGCCTCCAGGCGCTCCAGACGCCGGCCGCTGAGCACCAGAGCCCAGCCGGCCTCGGCGAAGCGTCGTGCCGTGGCGCGGCCGAAACCGGATGTCGCGCCCGTGATGAATGCCACCTTGCTCATGGATAACCTCATTTCGCTGTTAGGGTGTATGGCCCGCTTGAGCCTGCGCTGTCGGGCGCAGGCCGGGCCGTGCACTCGCCCCGTTGCACCAGGGGCAGGGCGCCAGTGTAAGACCTTAACCGAGTCGCTGCGCTGACAGTTGGCCGCAGATTCACGCGGACAGTTCGAGGAACCTGCGTACTCGCTCGGTTGCGGGGGAAGCGCCAGTGGTTCCGCAACGATTGCCGAGGATGGTGTGTCGAGGGGCATCACTGCGCAGCTCAGGAGCCTGGGTGCGCAATGGTGGACAAGAACAGCGTTGCCAGCCCGAGCGGGCGGGGGAGCGGGGCTAGATCGCCACCAACCCGCGCACGCCTTCGGCTTCCATGTTGGCGCCACGGCCCTGCTGGACGATCTCGCCGCGGCTCATCACCAGGTACTGGTCGGCCAGTTCGGCGGCGAAGTCATAGAACTGCTCCACCAGCAAGATGGCCATGTCACCACGGGCGGCGAGTTTCTTGATCACCGCGCCGATCTCTTTGATCACCGAGGGTTGGATGCCTTCGGTGGGCTCGTCGAGGATCAGCAGGCGCGGCTGGCTGGCCAGGGCGCGGCCGATGGCCAGCTGTTGCTGCTGGCCGCCGGAGAGGTCGCCGCCACGGCGATGCTTCATCTCGCGCAGTACCGGGAATAGCTCGTAGATGAATTCCGGCACTGCCTTGGCCTGGCTGCCAGGAAAGCGCGACAGGCCCATCAGCAGATTCTCTTCCACCGTCAGGCGACCGAAGATCTCACGTCCCTGTGGCACGTAGGCGATACCGGCATGCACCCGCTGGTGCGGCTTGAAGCCGGTGATGGCCTTGCCTTCCCATTGCACGCTGCCGTCCTTGGCCGGGATCAGGCCCATCAGGCACTTGAGCAGGGTGGTCTTGCCCACGCCGTTGCGACCGAGCAGGCAGGTGACTTCGCCGACCTTCACGTCGAACGACAGGCCACGGAGGATATGGCTGCCGCCGTAGTACTGATGCAGTTGTTGGACTTGGAGCATGATTCAATTCCTCGTTCTTGGAGCTGCAAGCTTCAAGCGGCAAGCCACAAGTAAAAGCGGCACGGGCCTGCTTCTACTTGCCGCTTGTAGCTGGCGCGTCAGCGCCCCAGATAAACCTCGATCACCCGCTCATCGTTCTGCACCTGCTCCAGCGAGCCTTCGGCCAGCACGCTGCCCTGGTGGAGTACGGTGACGTGGTCGGCGATGGAGCCGACGAAGCCCATGTCGTGCTCCACCACCATCAGCGAGTGCTTGCGCGCCAGGGACTTGAACAGTTCGGCGGTGAATTCGGTCTCGGCGTCGGTCATGCCTGCCACCGGCTCGTCGAGCAGCAGCAGGTGCGGCTCCTGCATCAACAGCATGCCGATCTCGAGGAACTGCTTCTGTCCGTGGGAAAGCAGACCGGCTGGGCGGTTGCGCGAGGCTTCCAGGCGAATGGTGCCCAGCACTTCCTCGATGCGATCCTGCTGTTCGCCGCTGAGCCTGGCGCGCAGGCTGGCCCACACCGACTTGTTGGTCTTCTGCGCCAGCTCCAGGTTCTCGAACACCGTGAGCGCCTCGAACACCGTGGGCTTCTGGAACTTGCGACCGATGCCGGCCTGGGCGATTTCCACCTCGCTCATGCGGGTCAGGTCGAACTGTTCGCCGAAGTAGGCCACGCCGTTGTCCGGGCGGGTCTTGCCGGTGATCACGTCCATCATGGTGGTCTTGCCGGCGCCGTTGGGGCCGATGATGCAGCGCAGTTCGCCGACGCCGATGTACAGGGTCAGGTCGGTCAGGGCCTTGAAGCCATCGAAGCTGACGTTGATGTCTTCCAGGGTGAGGATGGTGCCGTGGCGCACGTTGACGCCCTTGCCCAGCACCGGGCGGGTGTCCAGCGCCGTCGGGTCCAGAGCGGCTTCGAGCATGGTTTCGGGTACCGGAGTGGCTCTCATTGATCCTTCTCCTTGCGCAACAGACCGATTACGCCCCTAGGCAGATAGAGGGTGACGATGATGAACAGCGCGCCCAGGGCGAACAGCCAGTATTCGGGGAAGGCCACGGTGAACCAGCTCTTCATGCCGTTGACCAGGCCTGCGCCGAGCAGCGGGCCGATCAGCGTGCCGCGCCCGCCCAGGGCGACCCACACGGCGGCCTCGATCGATTGGGTTGGCGCCATCTCGCTGGGGTTGATGATGCCCACCTGCGGCACGTACAGGGCACCAGCCAGGCCGCACAGCACCGCCGATAGCACCCAGATGAACAGCTTGTAGCCGCGTGGGTCGTAGCCGCAGAACATCAGGCGGTTCTCGGCGTCGCGCAGGGCGGTAAGCACCCGGCCGAACTTGCTGCGCGCCAGGCGCAGGCCCAGGTACAGGCTGCCCAGCAACAGCACCACGGTGGCCAGGAACAGCGCTGCCCGGGTGCCCTGGGCGGTGATGTCGAAGCCGAGGATGCGGGTGAAGCCGGTGAAGCCGTTATTACCGCCGAAGCCGGTTTCGTTGCGGAAGAACAAGAGCATGCCGGCGAAGGTCAGCGCCTGGGTCATGATCGAGAAATACACGCCCTTGATCCGCGAGCGGAAGGCGAAGAAGCCGAACACCAGGGCCAGCAGGCCGGGCGCCAGCACCACCAGGCACAGCGCCCAGAGGAAGCTGGAGGTGCCGTACCAGTACCAGGGCAGCTCGTTCCAGGCCAGGAAGCTCATGAAGGCCGGCAGACCGTCACCGGCCGCTTCGCGCATCAGGTACATGCCCATGGCGTAGCCGCCGAGGGCGAAGAACAGGCCATGGCCCAGCGACAGCATGCCGGCGTAGCCCCACACCAGATCCAGAGCCAGGGCGACGATGGCGTAGCAGAGAATCTTGCCCACCAGGGTGAGGCTGTAGGCCGTCACATGCAGGGGGTGCTCGGCGGGCAGCAGGTGCAGCAGCGGCATGGCTATCAGCACGGCCAGCACCAGCAGGCCGATGGCAATGGAGACCTGCGGGCCGAGCTTGGTGCTGGCACGGGCCAGCAGGGTTTGGTTTGGTGCATTCATCAGTCGATCACCCTTCCTTTCAATGCGAACAGGCCTTGCGGGCGTTTCTGGATGAACAGAATGATCAGCGCGAGGATGAGAATCTTGCCCAGCACGGCACCGATCTGCGGTTCGAGGAATTTGTTCAGCACGCCCAGGCCGAAGGCGGCCAGCACGCTGCCGGCCAACTGGCCGACGCCGCCGAGCACCACCACCAGGAAGGAGTCGATGATGTAGCTCTGGCCGAGATCCGGGCCGACGTTGCCGATCTGGCTCAGGGCCACGCCACCGAGGCCGGCGATGCCCGAACCGAGGCCGAAGGCCAGCATGTCCACACGGCCGGTGGGCACGCCGCAGCAGGCGGCCATATTGCGGTTCTGCGTCACCGCCCGCACGTTGAGGCCCAGGCGTGTCTTGTTCAACAGCAGCCAGGTCAGCACCACCACGAACAGGGCGAAGCCGATGATGACGATACGGTTGTATGGCAGCACCAGGTTGGGCAGCACCTGCATGCCGCCGGACAGCCAGTAGGGGTTGGCCACTTCGACGTTCTGCGCGCCGAAGGTGACGCGCACCAGTTGAATCAGGATCAGGCTGATGCCCCAGGTGGCCAGCAGGGTTTCCAGCGGGCGGCCATAGAGGTGACGGATCACCGTGCGCTCCAGGGCCATGCCGATGCAGGCGGTGACCACGAAGGCGATTGGCAGGGCGGCCAGTGGGTAGAGCGCGAGGTAGCCGGGAGCAAGATTCTGGAAGGCCAACTGCACCACGTAGGTGGTGTAGGCACCGAGCATCAGCATTTCGCCGTGGGCCATGTTGATCACCCCGAGCAGGCCGAAGGTGATGGCCAGGCCCAGGGCCGCCAGGAGCAGGATGGAACCCAGCGACAGGCCACTGAAGGCCTGGCCGAGCAGTTCGCCGATCAGCAGTTTGCTGTTGATCTGCGCCAGGCTCTGGCGCGCGGCGGTCAGTACCTGGGCATCGCTCTCCTGGCCGCCGTCGATGAGCGCCTGCAGGCGCGTGCGGGCCAGTGGGTCGCCGGTTTCACCGAGGCGCTGCACGGCGGCCAGACGCACGGCCGGGTCGCTGGCGTCCAGTTGCAGGTTGGCCAGGGCCAGGGCGATGGCGTCCTGCACCTGTTCGTCGGCTTCGATGCTCAGACGGTTTTCCAGCAAGGGTTGCAGTGTCGCTGGCGTATTGCGTTGCAGTTGCCGGGCAGCGTCGAGGCGCAGGGTGGCATCGTCAGCGAGCAAGCGGTGGCTGGCCACGGCGACGGCAGTCAGGCCGCGCAGGCGGTTGTTCAGGCGCAATTTGCGTGGCGTGCCGTTGGCAGTGGCATCGCCCGTGGCGGCGAGCCAGGTGCCGTCCTGTTCGATGAAGGCACGCTTGTCGGCATCGCGTGCTACGCGGCCTTGTTGCAGGGCCAGCAGCAGGGGCAGGCGGTCGGCCTTGGGCGCGGCAGCCCAGGCTTGCAGCAGCTTGGCCTGCTGGCTGGAGTTGGCGGCGGCGAAGTCGTCGGCTTCGCCAGCGCCCGCGGCCAATGGCAGCAACAGCAGCAGGCTCAGAAGAATTCGGATCAGGGCAGTGGGCATAAGGGAATCCTTGGCGTAGCCCGGATGCAATCCGGGACAACTCTCCCCGGATTGCATCCGGGCTACTTTGTCCTCTCCCTGCGCGGTCGGCGCAGGGAGGGGCTTTTGCCTCAGTTCGACTTCACCGGGTGATCCGGCTTCTTGTCGTTGCCTTCGATGTACGGGCTCCACGGCTGGGCGCGGATCGGGCTCTCAGTTTCCCAGACCACGGAGAACTGACCGTCATCCTGGATTTCACCGATCATCACCGGCTTGTGCAGGTGGTGGTTGGTCTTGTCCATGGTCAGGGTGAAGCCGCTCGGCGCGTCGAAGGTCTGCCCGGCCATAGCTTCACGCACCTTGTCGACGTCGGTTGTGCCGGCCTTCTCTACGGCCTGTGCCCACATGTGGATGCCCACGTAGGTGGCTTCCATCGGGTCGTTGGTCACCACGGTGTCGGCGTTCGGCAGGTTCTTGGCCTTGGCGTAGGCCTTCCAGTCGGCGACGAACTTCTCGTTGACCGGGTTCTCCACGGACTCGAAGTAGTTCCAGGCTGCCAGGTGGCCGACCAACGGCTTGGTGTCGATGCCGCGCAGTTCTTCCTCGCCCACCGAGAAGGCCACTACCGGCACGTCGGTGGCTTTCAGGCCCTGGTTGGCCAGTTCCTTGTAGAAGGGCACATTGGAGTCACCGTTGACGGTGGAGACCACGGCAGTCTTGCCGCCAGCGGCGAACTTCTTGATGTTGGCGACGATGGTCTGATAGTCGCTGTGGCCGAAGGGGGTATAGACCTCTTCGATATCCTTGTCGGCAATGCCCTTGCTGTGCAGGAAGGCGCGCAGGATCTTGTTGGTGGTGCGCGGGTAGACGTAGTCGGTGCCGAGCAGGAAGAAGCGCTTGGCGCCGCCGCCATCTTCGCTGAGCAGATATTCCACCGCCGGGATCGCCTGCTGGTTTGGCGCGGCGCCGGTGTAGAAGACGTTCGGCGACATCTCTTCGCCTTCGTATTGCACCGGGTAGAACAGCAGGCCGTTGAGTTCCTCGTAGACCGGCAGCACGGATTTGCGCGATACCGAAGTCCAGCAGCCGAAGGTCACCGCCACCTTGTCCTGGGTCAGCAACTGGCGGCCACGCTCGGCGAACAGCGGCCAGTTCGAGGCCGGGTCCACCACCACCGGCTCCAGTTGTTTGCCGAGCACGCCGCCCTTGGCGTTGATTTCGTCGATGGTCATCAACGCCATGTCTTTCAGCGAGGTTTCGGAAATGGCCATGGTGCCGGACAGCGAGTGCAGGATGCCGACCTTGATGGTCTCGGCGGCCTGGATGGTCCAGGACAGGCCCATGGCGGCGATGGAAGCGGAAAGGGTGAAGGCCTTGATCAGGCTGCGACGTTGCATGGGGCGATCTCCATTCACAATTGTGAGTAAGTGGACAGCTCTTTATTGTTCGGCAGTGATGCAAAGGTCATGTGCGTCACCCTTGCACCGGTAGCGCCCGCTTTCGGGCGCTGTGCAGCATGTGCAGGGTGATCTTGTGTACTTGCGCCTTGCTGACCTCGATGTGGGTCTTGAGCAATAGCTGTGCCTCTTCTGGGCGATGGCTGAGAATTGCCGTGAGAATCTGCGCATGTTCGGCGTAGGTCAGCTCGATACGCGGCGCCTGAGTGAAGTCCAGACGCCTTAGAATGCGGATCTTCTCGCTGACCTCGCGGTGCACGCGGGCCATTTCCTGATTGCCGGCAGCCTCCATCAGCAGGCTGTGAAAGGCTTCGTCAAGCCGTGCAACCTGGCTGCCGTCCTGCAGTTGTTGTTCTTTGCGCACCATCCAGGTGCGTTCAAGCATTTGTAGTGCAGCGCAATGTTCGTCCATGGGGCGCTGGCAGATTCGGCGCACGGCTTCCAGTTCCAGCACGATGCGCAGCTCGTAGAGTTCGTCGAACTGGACGAAGTCCAGCGCACGCACTTGCCAGCCGCTGCGAAAGTGCACTTCCAGGTAGCCTTCGCGCTGCAGGCGGTGCAGGGCCTGGCGCACCGGCGTGCGGCTGGCGGCCATGCGTGTGGCGACCTCGCCTTCGGAGAAACGCTCGCCAGGCATCAGGCGGAACTCGAAAATATCGTCCTTGAGCCGGGCGTATATGCGCTCGGCCAGGCTCTGTGGGCGTTCAGCGGCGCGCGACATGAGCGGCGTCAGGCCTGGGTGCTGGCGATAAAGGCGCGCCAGCCGCCGAAGCTGGTGATGTCACGCGCGCCGTCCAGCGCATAGGGCTCGCAGATGAAGCCCTTGACCCAGCGGCCGTCGGCCAGCTCCAGGTTGCCGATGCCCAGTGGCGGCGGGATCTCCGCGACGAACTCGCCGAAGCGCGCCTGCGGCACGTCCCACAGCTCGACGATGATCTCGGCGCCGTCTGCGGCGACTCGCGCCAGGCCAGGCTTGGGCGGCACGGTGCCGGGCAGGGCGTAGAGGCGGTAATGCGCGGCGCTGCTGGTCTGCTCCACCAGCACGGCATCGCGGCTGGTGAGCTGGAAGTTCAGCGGCATGCCGGTCAGGTGCGCGCCGACCACGGCGACGCGGATGCAACCGGGTGCTGGCTTTTCGCTGGCGGTTTGCGCTGGCAGCGGCTTGCCGGTAGCGCCCAGCGGCAGGGCCAGTGCCTGCTGCCAACGCTGACCGAAGGCGGCCAGCGCCTGGTCGTGCCAGGCCGGGGCGATCAGGGTGATACCGGCCGGCAGGCCGTCCTCGCGAAAGCCTGCCGGTACAGCGAGGGCGGACAGGTCGGCGAGGTTGGTGAAGTTGGTATAGGTGCCAAACTGGCTGTTGTAGAGCACGGGCTCGGCGTCCATCTCGGCCAGGGTGCGAATGGTCGGCGAGGTGGGGACCACCAGGGCGTCGAAGCCAGCCAGTGCATCGTTGATCACGCGTCTCAGCTCGGCGCGGATGTATTCGGCCTTGTAGGCATCGCAGGCGCTGTATTGGTGGCCATTTTCGACGATGCCACGCACCACCGGGTTGATGTGCTCGGGGTTCACGCCTTCCACCGCTACGGTGCGTTCGGCGACCCAGGAACCGTAATAGAGCTGCTCGGCCAGTTGCTGGAAGGGGGCGAAATCGATCTCCACCAGCTCGGCGCCCAGCTCGCGCAGTGTGCCCAGGGCTTTCTCATAAACGGCCTGGTTCTGCGTGTCGCCGAAGAACTCGGGGTTGCCCGGCACTGCCAGGCGCGGCCGGACTGGCATGCCGACCTTGGCGCTGTTGGGGTTCTGCCGGCTGTAGGCATCGGCGGCGTCATAGCCGCCGGCGATACTGGCCACGGCCAGGGCATCGCTGACGGTCAGGGCGAACACCGAGATGCAGTCCAGGGTGCGGCAGGCCGACACCAGGCCGGTATTGGGCAGCCAGCCCTTGGTCGGCTTGAGCCCGACGATATTGTTGAAACCTGCTGGTACGCGGCCCGAGCCGGCGGTATCGGTGCCCAGGGCGAAGGGCACCAGGCCACGGGCGACCACGCTGGCCGAGCCGGAGCTGGAGCCGCCGCTGACGTAAGCCGGGTCGAAGGCGTTGGATACTGCGCCATAGGGCGAGCGGGTGCCCACCAGGCCGGTGGCGAACTGGTCGAGGTTGGTCTTGCCGATGAGGATGGCGCCAGCCGCGCGCAGGCGCGCCACCACAGTGGCATCGGCTGCGGCGCTGTAGGCGAACTCGGGGCAGGCGGCGGTGGTGGGCCAGCCGGCGGCGTCAATATTGTCCTTGATGGCGAAGGGTACGCCGTACAGTGGCAGCTTGCCGGTGTCGCCGTCGGCGGTTTGCAATGCGGCGGCCAGGGCCGCGAGTTGATCGTCGAGCTGCGCTGCGCTGGCCAGGGCGATCCAGGCGTTGTCATCGGTGCGCAGCTCTCGGCGCAGGGCGTGCAGCAATTCGGCAGGGGATTGGCCATCGTGGTAGGCCTGCTGCCATTGCGCGAGGGTGAAGGCGTGAGGTGCGCTGTGCATGTGTTGAGATCCCATCTTGTATCCAAGTTGGGATCAGCAGAGCAATGAGGGTGCCAGTTTTGCCCGGGCCTGTATTCTCGGGGATATCAGGGGCGCGGCAGGGTTTTGGGCGCGAGGCGTTGCACCGAGGCGGGGCCGGCCTGCAAGCCAATGGTGCAAGGTTTTAACGGCTGGCGGTGCGCGCAGCGCACCCTAGGCTTGTCCGCCTTGTAGGGTGCGCCGTGCGCACCGCTCGCGTTCTATGGTGCTGGTGCGCATAGCGCACCCTACGCCTGCGGCCTCAAGGCATCAGATAGTTCTTCACCCCGGTGAAGATGATCTGCGCGGCCAGGGCACAGACGAACAGGCCCATCAGACGGCTGACGATCTGCAGGCCCTGGTCGCCGAGCAGGCGCTCGAAGCGGTTGGACAGGTACAACACCACCCCCACGGTGAAGCTGGCGAGCAAGATCGCCGCCAGCGCCACCAGCTTGTCTTCCCACTGCGGGTGGCTGGCGCCCATCAGCAACAGGGCGCCAATGGTGCCAGGGCCGACGGTCAGGGGGATGGTCAAGGGCACGATGGTCACGTCCTGCTGCACGTTATCGCTCTGCACCGCCGACTTGCCCTGAGCCATGCCCAGGGCGGAGATGAACAGCACGCTGCCAGCGCCGATGCGAAAGGCGTCGATGGTGATGCCGAACAGGGTGAAGATGTGCTTGCCGAACAGGTACAGCAGCACGCTGGCGATCAGCACCCCCAGTGCCACCTTCCAGGCCAGGCGCTTGCGCTCCTTGAGGGTGTAACCACGGCTCAGGCCGATGAAGCAGGAAAGAACGAAGAAGGGGCTGTAGAGCACCAGCAGTTTCAGGTAGAGGCTGAACAACTCGGACGCCATTGGGCAGGCTCGCAGAAAACGTGAAGAGAAGAATGGACGATCAGTGTGGCAGCGCGTCACGTTGGCGTTGCAGCTCACGCTCGGCGATCCAGTGCTCGATCAGCTCGCGCAACTGCGACAGCTCCACCGGCTTGGACATGTGCCCGTCCATGCCCACGGCGCGGGCGCGCTCCTTGTGCTCGTCGAGGATATGCGCGGTCAGGGCCACTACCGGGGTGCGCGGGCGGCCTTCGCGGGCTTCCCAGGCGCGCAGTTGCTCGGTGGCGGAGAAACCATCGAGCACCGGCATTTCACAGTCCATCAGCACCAGATCGTAATGCTTGGCCTTCATCGCGCCGAGGGCTTCCTCTCCGTTGCTGGCGGTGTCCGGCTGCAGGTTGAGCTTGCCCAGCATGCCGCGGATGACCTTGGTGGAGATGCTGTTGTCCTCGGCTACCAGGATGCGGAAGTCGGCCGGCACGTTCAGCGGGGCGCTCACCAGCGTCGGCGCTGCCTGGGCTGGAGTGTCGTTGGGGCGCTGCGCCAGTTCGTCGGCCAGGGTGGTCTTGAGCGTGTAGCCGGCCACCGGCTTGGCGAGGATGCGCTTGATCCCGGCGTTGCGCGCGATCACCTTGCTCGGCGCGTTGCTGATGCCGGTGAGCATGATGATCAGGATGTCGTGGTTGAGGCTGGGGTCTTCCTTGATCCGCGCCGCCAGTTGCATGCCGGTCATGCCGGGCATGTCCTGGTCGAGCAGTACCGCGTCGAAGTATTCGCGCATGTGCGCCTTGGTGCGCAGCAGGGCCAGAGCCTCCTTGCCGGAAGGCACGGCGCTGACCTGCAGGCCCCAGGCGTTGCACTGCTGCACCAGCACCTTGCGGCAGGTGTCGTTGTCGTCCACCACCAGCAGGCGGGCGCCCTGCAGCGGGCTGTCCAGGTCGGTTTCCGGCTGCTCCAGGCGGGCCGCATCCAGCGGCAGGCTGAGCCACAGGGTGCTGCCCTGGTTGTTGCCGGCCTGGATGCCAAAATCGCCGCCCATCATGCGCACCAGTTGGCGCGCGATGATCAACCCGAGGCGACCGCCCAGGCGGGTCGCGGCGAGGAAATCGCGGCTGTGCAGTTCGGCGTTGAGCAGGGCGTCGCGCTCTTCGGGTTGCAAGGGGCGGCCGCTGTCCTGCACGGCGATGCGCAGGCGATGCTGAGCATTGCTGCTGTCCAGCGCGGCCACCAGCAGAATCTCGCCCTCGTCGGTCTGCTTGAAGGCGTTGTCCAGCAGGCTCAGCAGGGCCTGGCGCAGGCGCGTGGGGTCACCGCTGATGACCCGTGGCACCTGCGGCTGGATGAAGCTGATCAGTTCCACGCGCTGCTGCTCGGCCTTGGCGCGGAAGATGTCGAGGCAATCCTCGATCAGCGCGCCGAGGTCGAACTGCACGTCGTCCAGTTCGATCTGCCCGGATTCCAGCTTGGAAATGTCGAGGATCTCGTTGATCAGGGTGAGCAGTTCGTTGCCCGAGCTGTGGATGGTCTGCACGTAGTCGCGCTGCTTGGCCGACAGCGGCGTGCCCAGCAGCAGCTCGGTCATGCCCAGCACGCCGTTCATCGGGGTGCGGATTTCGTGGCTGATCTTGGCCAGGAACTCGGCCTTGGCGCGCAGCTCGGCGCTGCTGGCGGCCAGTGCGGTGCGGCTGTCGAGGGTGGCGGACGTGATCTCGCGCTGGCGTTCGGTCAGCGACACGCTGAGGATCAGCCCGGCCAGGGTGGCCACGCTGAATACGCCCAGCACCAGCCAGCCGGGGTTGAGCTGCTCGACGCCGAACAGCACCGGCACGAAGAAGCCGAAGCCCATGTTGAACACCAGGGTGCCCACCATCACCAGGCGAATCGGCTGATAGCCGGCGCGCCAGTGCAGGCTGCTCACCAGCAGCAGGTTGAGGGTGCTCAGGGCGACCAGCAGGTAGACCAGCGAGCTGAACCAGAGCAGCCCGGTCACGGCGATCAGCAGGCCATAGGCTGCCACCAGCAGGGCGTTGATCTGCAGCAGGCGGTTGAGTGGGCTGCGCTGAACGTGCGAGCCGTGCACGAAGGACAAGCCGAAGGCCAGCACGCAGAAGGCGGCGGACAACGCGGAAAGGTCGGCCACCAGCGACTGGTTGTAGCCCAGTTTTGGCAGCCACTGGGCGAGTACGCCAAGGTTGGCCGCCGAACAGATGCCCAGGCTCAGGTTCACGCCCGACAGCCACAGGCTGCTGGCGCTGCGGCTGTAGAGGAAGCGAATGAGGTTGTACAGGGTCAGCAGCAAGAGGGCGCCGAACAGCACGCCGTAGAGGTAGGCGGGTTTCTCCAGCCCCACCAGCTCGGCCTGATCCATGATCTTGAACCAGGTCATCAGCGGGTGGTTGGAGGTCAGACGAACATAGGCGACGCGCGCCTGCTGGTCGTTGGGCAGCGGCATCAGGTAGAAGCGCGAGGGCAGCGGCCGTGACTCCAGCGGCATGGCCTCGCCGGTGTGCAGGTTCTGCTCCAGCTGGCCGTCCTTGAGCAGGTAGTAGTCGAGAAACTGCACCCGTGGCGAGAAGATCCACAGCCAGGTCGGTTCGCCCTGTGGCGGTATCTCGACGCGCAGCCAGACGGCATGGTCGCTGGGGGGGAAGGTGAAGGACTGTTTGCTGAGCGGTTTGAATTGCTGACGTTGCGCGCGCACTTCGTCAAGGCTCAGGCGTGCGCTGCTGTCGACCAGGTAGGACCAGTTCTGCAGGCCGATCTGCGTGGTGGCGCTGGCTGCCAGAGGAAGGGCAAGCAGCACGCTGGCGAGTAATCCTATGGCGATCCACAGCCGCTTCACGGGCAAGTTCCTTCTAAACGAGTGGCCGGATTATAGCCAAGCATTTGCCCAGGCGAATACGGCACAGGCGGCGTTTTTTGGCCCGCCTGTGCCCGTTCTTCGGTGCAACGATCAGCTTTCGCCGCGCTCACGGGCGATGGCTCGGTAGCCGATATCGTTGCGGTGGAACATACCGTTCCAGCGGATCTTCTCGGCCAGGCGGTAGGCCTGCTGCTGGGCATCGGCGACGCTGGCGCCGATGGCGGTGGCGCAGAGCACGCGACCGCCGGCCGTGACGGTCTGGCCATCCTTCAGCGCGGTGCCGGCGTGGAACACCTTGCCGTCGAGCTTGGCCGCTTCATCCAGGCCCTCGATCACGTCGCCCTTGGCGTAGTCGCCCGGATAGCCGCCGGCAGCCAGCACCACGCCCACGGTCGGACGCGGATCCCAGGTGGCTTCCACCTTGTCCAGCGCCTTGGCCAGCGCGGCCTCGACCAGCAGCACCAGGGAGGATTCCAGGCGGCACATGATCGGCTGGGTTTCCGGGTCGCCGAAGCGGCAGTTGAACTCGATGACCTTGGGCGCGCCGCTCTTGTCGATCATCAGGCCGGCATAGAGGAAACCGGTATAGACGTTGCCTTCGCTGGCCATGCCGCGCACGGTGGGGTAGATCACCTCGTCCATCACGCGCTGGTGTACCTCGGCGGTGACCACCGGCGCCGGCGAGTAGGCACCCATGCCGCCGGTGTTGGGGCCGCTGTCGCCGTCACCGACACGCTTGTGATCCTGGCTGGTGGCCATGGGCAGCACGTTGGTGCCGTCGACCATGACGATGAAGGAGGCTTCTTCGCCGTCGAGGAACTCCTCGATGACCACGCGTGCGCCGGCGTCACCGAAGGCGTTGCCGGAGAGCATGTCGCGCACGGCGGCTTCGGCTTCTGCGAGCGTCATGGCGACGATCACGCCCTTGCCCGCGGCCAGGCCGTCGGCCTTGATCACGATGGGTGCACCCATCTCGCGCAGATAGGCCAGTGCCGGTTCGACTTCGGTGAAGTTCTGGTAGTCGGCGGTGGGGATCTTGTGCCGAGCCAGGAAATCCTTGGTGAAGGCCTTGGAGCCTTCCAGTTGGGCGGCGGCGGCGGTGGGGCCGAAGATATCCAGACCGCGCTTGCGGAACAGGTCGACCACGCCTTTGACCAGCGGCGCTTCCGGGCCGACGATGGTCAGTTGCACGTTCTTCTCGGCGAAATCGGCAAGCTGCTCGATGGCCAGCACGTCGATGGCGACGTTTTCGCACTTGGCTTCTAGCGCAGTGCCGGCGTTGCCCGGGGCGACGAAGACCTTCTCGACGCGCGGATCCTGCGCCGCTTTCCAGGCCAGGGCGTGTTCGCGACCGCCGCTGCCGATGATCAAAACCTTCATGAATCTCTCCTACGGAGAGAGCTGCAAGCCTCAAGCCTCAAGCTGCAAGTGAAAGCAGGTGGATGCCCGCTCTTGCTTGCAGCTTGCAGCTTGCAGCTTGCAACTCGCTGTTAGTGGCGGAAATGGCGCATGCCGGTAAACACCATGGCAATGCCGGCTTCGTCGGCAGCCGCGATCACCTCGTTGTCGCGCATCGAGCCACCCGGCTGGATCACGGCGGTGATACCGGCCTTGGCGGCGTTGTCGATGCCGTCGCGGAAGGGGAAGAAGGCGTCCGAGGCCATGACGGCGCCCGGTACCGGCAGGCCAGCGTGCTCGGCCTTGATGGCGGCGATGCGCGCGGAGTTGACGCGGCTCATCTGGCCGGCGCCGACACCCACGGTCTGGCGGTTCTTGGCGTAGACGATGGCGTTGGATTTGACGAACTTGGCCACTTTCCAGGCGAAGATCAGGTCGTGGATTTCCTGCTCGCTCGGCGCGCGTTGGGTGACGATCTTCAGGTCGGCGGCTGCGATCATGCCGATGTCGCGGCTCTGCACCAGCAGGCCACCGTTGACGCGCTTGAAGTCCCAACCGGCAGCACGCTCGGCCGGCCACTCGCCGCACTCGAGCAGGCGCACATTGGCCTTGGCGGCGACCACTTCACGGGCAGCGGCGGAGATTTTCGGGGCGATGATCACTTCGACGAACTGGCGCTCGACGATGGCCTGGGCGGTTGCGCCATCCAGCTCGCGGTTGAAGGCGATGATGCCGCCGAAGGCCGACTCGGTGTCGGTGGCATAGGCCAGGTCGTAGGCCTTGCGGATGCCGCCTTCGTCTTCCGGTACCACGGCCACGCCGCAGGGGTTGGCGTGCTTGACGATGACGCAGGCCGGCTTGACGAAGCTCTTCACGCACTCCAGCGCGGCGTCGGTGTCGGCCACGTTGTTGAACGACAGTTCCTTGCCTTGCAGTTGCACGGCGGTGGAGACGCTGGCTTCGCCCTTCTTCGCCTCGACATAGAACGCCGCGCTCTGGTGCGGGTTCTCGCCGTAGCGCATTTCCTGCGCCTTGACGAACTGGCTGTTGAAGGTGCGCGGGAAGGCGCCGCGACCCTCGGTGGAGAGGGTTTCACGGGCCTGGTCGATGGTGCCCAGGTAGTTGGCGATCATGCCGTCGTAGGCCGCCGTGTGCTCGAAGGCCTTCAGGGCCAGGTCGAAACGCTGGGCATAGGTCAGGCCGCCGGCTTTCAGCGCCTCGAGGATGCCGGCGTAGTCGCCGGTGTTGACCACGATGGCTACGTCCTTGTGGTTCTTCGCCGCGCTGCGAACCATGGTCGGGCCGCCGATATCGATGTTCTCGATGGCGTCGGGAAGCGAGCAATCAGGCTTGGCCACGGTGGCCTCGAACGGATAGAGGTTGACCGCCACCAGGTCGATCGGCTTGATGCCGTGCTCGTCCATCACCGCGCCGTCCAGCGCACGACGGCCGAGGATGCCGCCGTGGATCTTCGGGTGCAGGGTCTTCACGCGGCCGTCCATCATTTCCGGGAAGCCGGTGTAGTCGGCGACTTCCACCGCAGCCACGCCGTTGTCCTTGAGCAGCTTGTAGGTGCCGCCGGTGGAAAGGATCTCGACACCGAGGGCGGCCAGTTCGCGGGCGAACTCGAGGATACCGGTCTTGTCGGAAACGCTGATCAGCGCGCGGCGGACGGGAAGGCGGGTGGTTTGGTCGGTCATAACGATTCCATCAGAGGTTAGCTGCAAGCTGCAAGCTGCAAGCCGCAAGCTACAAGAGCAAGCGCATCTGCTTGCCGCTTGAAGCTTGCCGCCTGCGGCTCAGAGGAGGTCGTACTGCTTGAGTTTCTTGCGCAGGGTGCCGCGGTTCAGGCCGAGCAGTTCGGAGGCCTTGGTCTGGTTACCTTTCACATGATTCATGACGGTTTCCAGCAGCGGTGCTTCGACTTCGGTGAGCACCAGGTTGTAGACGTCGGTGACGTCCGCGCCCTCGAGATGGGCGAAATAGTTGTGCAGCGCCTTTTCCACGGCGCCGCGCAGGGTCTGGCCCTCTTCGCTCGGCGTGTTCAGGTGCTGTTTCAGGCTGGTGTTGTCACTCACGGGTGCAATTCCACTCACTAAGGTCTCATTCATCAACGTCATGCGGCCACCTCGTTTCCTTCTTCATAGCGCTCGCGGAGAAACGCGCGAACCTGGGCGCATTGAGCGTCCTTATCGTCCAGACGGTTGAATTGGGCGCGAAACTCCCTGGCGCCCGGCAGGGTTGCCAGATACCAGCCGACATGCTTGCGGGCGATGCGTACGCCCATCTCGTCGCCATAGAAGGCGTGCAAGGCGGTCAGGTGCTCTAGCAGAATGCGTTCCACTTCGTGCAGCGTAGGGGCCGGGAGCAGTTCCCCGGTGCGCAGGTAGTGTTCGATCTCGCGGAAGATCCACGGCCGGCCCTGAGCGGCGCGGCCGATCAGCAGGGCATCGGCGCCAGTGGCGTCGAGCACGGCGCGGGCCTTTTGCGGAGAGTCGATGTCGCCGTTGGCGAACACCGGAATGGATACCGCCTGCTTGATGGCGGCGATGGTGTCGTACTCGGCTTCGCCGGTGTACAGGTCGGCGCGGGTGCGGCCATGTACCGACAGCGCGGCGATGCCGGCGTCTTCGGCGATCTTCGCCACGTTCACGCCGTTCTTGTTCTGCCGATCCCAGCCGGTGCGAATCTTCAGAGTGACCGGCACGTCCACCGCGGCGACCACCGCGTCGAGGATCTCGCGCACCAGCGGCTCGTCACGCAGCAAGGCGGAACCGGCGGCCTTGTTGCACACCTTCTTGGCCGGGCAACCCATGTTGATGTCGATGATCTGTGCGCCCAGCTCGACGTTCTTGCGCGCGGCTTCGGCCATCATCTGCGGGTCGCCGCCGGCGATCTGCACCGAGCGCGGCTCGGGATCGCCACTGTGCAGCAGGCGCAGGCTGGACTTACGGCTGTTCCACAGGCGTACATCGCTGGTGACCATCTCCGACACCACCAGGCCGGCGCCGAGGCGACGACACAGCTGGCGGAAGGGCCGATCGGTGACGCCGGCCATGGGGGCCAGGATCAGGCGATTGGGCAATGTGTAGGTGCCGATGCGTGGGGCCGACATGGGGCGTCCCTGCTTGTTGGTTCGCGGTTGAGTAATGTTGGCGATCAACACCCGTCCTCCACTGTCTTCACGGGGAGGACGATGGTGGGTTGGTGCTCGCGAAAGGGTGGGCATGATACCCGCTCTGGATGACCGGATAAAGGCTGTTTTGAACAAATTCTGAACAGCGCCAGGCTTATTGCCGAGAGTTAGAAAAAGCCCCTTGACGGCAGCAAAGACGAGGGCTAGCGGCTATTCCGGGGAGTGGAAGCTGAGGCTGTAGTTCACCGCCCGTGGGCCTGGGTCGAGAATGTCCAGGGAGATGTGGATGGGCGTCTGCGGCGGCATTTCGCTCTGCCCGGCCAGCTCGCCGGCCAGGTATTCGCTGGGTTTGAAGCGGCGACTGGCCACCAGTTGTCCGCCCAGGTCGGCGAAGCGCATTTCCAGCAGCGGGAAGGGTTGGGCGAAGGGCGCGCGGTTGTAGAGGATGGCGTCCACCACCAGGGCGCCGGAGAATTCCGGATGGCTGCGCACCACCAGATTGCTGCTGCGAATCTGGCTGATGTCCACCTTCGACGGCAGGCTGCAGCCGATGCTTGGGCAGAGTTGCTCGAACCAGGGGCGGTAGCGATCCTGGCGCGCCAGCTCGTCGAAGTTGTAGACCGCATACTGCGCCAGCAGGCCGGCGAGGGCGAGCAGGTTGAGCAGGCTCCAGCCGAACACGCGGCCCCAGGAGATGCTGCGTTGCGGCTGCCAGTCCAGTTGCAGCGGCTCGTCGTCCAGCTCGAACAGATGATCGCGGCCCAGGTTGGGTTCGCTGCGCGGCGCTTCGCCGCGCGTGTCGGGAGTCTGGTCGTCGCTGAGCGGCGGTTCTGGCTCGTCGTCGGCGTCGAGCAGGCCTAACGGCGGCTCGTCGCGTTGCTCGTCGGGCGTAGCCTCGGGCTTGGCCGGCGTGCTGGGTACGGCCGGACGCGGGGCTGGGGCTACCGGCGTGGGTGTCGGCGCGGTTCTGGCGGGTGCAGGGGGGGGCGACTCGTCAGCCGTTTCCTTGCGTAGCAGGGCTTCTGCCCAGGCTTCATCCTGCACCTCGTCGGGCTCGCTCGCAGCGAAGCCCGGTGCCGGGCGCGGCGTGTTTTCCAGGGCGAGGAACTGCTGGGAGAGCTGCTGCTCCTGGGCTTCCAGCTTGGCCAGTTCTTCGTCGAGGTCGAGGCTGTCGAGATCCAGATCGTCGTGGATCCACAGGGTATCGTCCGGCTTGGCCTTGCTGGCGGGCTTGCTGCTGGAGGTCTTGGCCTTGTCCGGCGCGGCGGCTGCCTTGGGCGTCGGGGTACCGAAGAGCTGCTCGGCAGCATTGAACACATGCAGGCAAGCGCCGCAGCGCACCACGCCATGGGCCGCCGCCAGCTGCGCCTGGCTGACGCGGAAGCTGGTTCGGCAATGGGGGCACTGGGTAACGTGGCTTTCGCTCATGCAGGAGTCCGGTCGATCGAGGCGCTTAGTCTAAAGGAGCAGCTTCAAGCTGCAAGCCACAAGCTACAAGTCAGAGAAAGAAGCGCGCCTCTATCCTGATTCGCTTGCAGCTTGCAGCTTGCAGCTTGCAGCCTTTAGCGCTTGATGCCGCTGATGCGCACCCAGCCGTCCTTCTCGGCGGTCGGGTCGAGGATGAAGGCGCCCTGGTAGGCGGCGCGGACTTCCTCGGCCTGCTCGGCGAGAATGCCCGACAGGGCCAGGCGTCCACCGGTTTTGACCAGCGTGGTGATCTGAGGTGCCAGGGAAACCAGCGGGCCGGCCAGAATGTTGGCCACCACCACCTCGGCCTGCTGCTGGGGCAGGTCGGCGGGCAGGTAGACCGGGAAGCGGGCCGGGTCGATGCCGTTGCGCGAGGCATTGTCGCGCGAGGCTTCCAGCGCCTGCGGGTCGATGTCGGTGCCCACGGCCTGCGGTGCGCCGAGCAACAGGGCGGCGATGGCGAGAATGCCCGAACCACAGCCGAAGTCGAGCACGTTGCAGCCTTGCAGCGGTTGGCCGTCGAGCCACTCCAGGCACAGGGCGGTGGTCGGGTGGGTGCCGGTGCCAAAGGCCAGGCCGGGGTCGAGCAGCAGGTTGACCGCTTCCGGCTCCGGTGCGGCGTGCCAGCTCGGCACTATCCACAGGCGCTGGCCGAAGCGCATCGGCTGGAAGTTGTCCATCCAGCTACGCTCCCAGTCCTGATCCTCAATGCGTTCGAGCTGATGCTCGGGCAGGCTGCCGCCGCACAGCAGTTGCAGGTGGGCGATCAGCGCCGCCTCGTCGGTGTCGGCCTCGAACAGCGCCAGCAGGTGGGTGTTCGACCACAGTGGGGTGGTGCCCAGGTCCGGCTCGAAGATCGGTTGGTCTTCGGCGTCCATGAAGGTCACCGACACGGCGCCGATGCTGAGCAGGGCGTCTTCGTAGGTCTCCGCCTGCTCCGGGGTGATGGCGAGACGGACTTGTAACCAGGGCATGGGAGGCTCCCTTCGGGAGCAGCTTCAAGCGTCAAGCCTCAAGCTGCAAGAAAAGAAAGGAGCGGCCTAGGCCGCTCCCTTGAGTTGCATATCGTACAGCTTGCCGCTTGAGGCTTGCAGCTTGCCGCTCGATTTTAGTGCTTATCCATCCCCAGCTTCTTCTCCAGGTAGTGAATGTTCACACCACCCTTGAGGAAGCCCTTGTCGCGGGTCAGGTCGCGGTGCAGCGGCACGTTGGTCTTGATGCCGTCGACGACGATCTCGTCCAGGGCATTGCGCATGCGCGCCATGGCTTCGTCGCGGTCACGCCCGTAGGTGATCAGCTTGCCGATCAGCGAGTCGTAGTGCGGCGGCACGCTGTAACCGCTGTACAGGTGCGAGTCGACGCGTACGCCGTTGCCGCCCGGAGCATGGAAGTGCTTGACCTTGCCGGGGCTGGGCATGAAGTTGTCCGGGTCTTCGGCGTTGATCCGGCACTCGAGGGCGTGGCCGAGGATCTTCACGTCTTCCTGCTTGATGGACAGCTTGTTGCCAGCGGCGATGCTGAGCATTTCCTTGACGATGTCGATGCCGGTAACCATTTCGGTGACCGGATGCTCGACCTGCACGCGGGTGTTCATCTCGATGAAGTAGAAACGGCCGTCTTCATAGAGGAACTCGAAGGTGCCGGCGCCACGGTAGCCGATCTCGACGCAGGCATCGACGCAGCGCTTGAGCACTTCGGCGCGGGCCTTCTCGTCGATCTGCGGGGCCGGGGCTTCTTCGATCACCTTCTGGTGACGACGCTGCAGCGAGCAGTCGCGGTCATACAGGTGAATGGCGTTGCCCTGGCCGTCGGACAGCACCTGGACTTCGACGTGACGCGGGTTGCCGAGGAATTTCTCCAGATAGACCATCGGGTTGCCGAACGCGGCACCGGCTTCGGTGCGGGTCAGCTTGGCCGATTTGATCAGGTCTTCTTCCTTGTGCACCACGCGCATGCCGCGACCACCACCGCCACCGGCGGCCTTGATGATCACCGGATAGCCCACTTCACGGGCGATGCGCAGGGCCTCTTCCTCGTCTTCCGGCAGCGGGCCTTCGGAGCCGGGCACCACGGGTACGCCGGACTTGATCATGGCGTCCTTGGCCGACACCTTGTCACCCATCAGGCGGATCACGTCGGCTTTCGGGCCGATGAAGGCGAAGCCGGAGTTCTCCACCTGCTCGGCGAAGTCGGCGTTCTCGGCGAGGAAGCCGTAGCCCGGGTGGATGGCGGTGGCGCCGGTCAGCTCGGCGGCGCTGATGATGGCCGGGATGTTCAGGTAGGACTGCGAACCAGGCGCCGGACCAATGCAGACGGACTCGTCGGCCAGGCCCAGGTGCATCAGCTCACGGTCGGCGGTGGAGTGCACGGCCACCGTCTTGATGCCCAGTTCCTTGCAGGCGCGCAGGATGCGCAGGGCGATTTCGCCACGGTTGGCGATCAGGACTTTTTCCAGCTTCTGCATTGCAGGCTCCCCGCGCATCAAACGATGGTGAACAGGGGCTGGTCGTACTCAACCGGCTGGCCGTTTTCCACCAGGATGGATTCGATCACGCCGCTGGCCTCGGCCTCGATGTGGTTCATCATCTTCATGGCTTCGACGATGCACAGGATGTCGCCCTTCTTCACGGTCTGGCCGACTTCGACGAAGTTGGCCGAGGTCGGCGAAGCGGCGCGGTAGAAGGTGCCGACCATCGGCGAGCGGGCCACGGTGCCGTTCAGCTTGGGTGCGGTGGCCGGAGCGGCTTCGGCGCTCGGCGCGGCGGCAGGGGCTGCCGGGGCAGCGGCCGGAGCCGGGGCCTGGGCATAGACCGGCTGCGGCGCATAGGCCGGCTGCTTGCTGTGGCGGCTGATGCGGACGGACTCTTCGCCCTCTTTGATCTCCAGCTCGTCGATACCGGACTCTTCCAGCAGTTCGATCAGTTTCTTGACTTTACGAATATCCATGCAGATTCAACTCCCAGAGGTGAGGTAGGACTTGTCTACCGAGCGCCGCCTCAGGCGCGCCCGGCCAGTTGTTCGAGTGCCGCTTCCAGGGCCAGCCGATAACCGCTGGCACCCAGGCCGCAGATCACCCCTACGGCAACGTCGGAAAAGTAGGAGTGATGGCGGAAAGGTTCACGCTTGTGCACGTTGGACAGGTGCACTTCGATGAATGGGATGCTCACCGCCAGCAATGCGTCACGTAATGCGACACTGGTGTGAGTGAAAGCGGCAGGATTGATCAGGATGAAGTCGACGCCTTCGCCCTTGGCGGCGTGGATGCGGTCGATCAGTTCGTACTCGGCATTGCTCTGCAGATGCAGCAGATGATGACCCGCCTCACGGGCGCGCTGCTCCAGATCCTGATCGATCTCGGCCAGGGTGGTGGCGCCATATTTGTCGGGCTCGCGGGTGCCCAGCAGATTGAGGTTGGGGCCGTGCAGCACCAATAGGGTGGCCATGCTCAGGTTCCTTGTGGGTCGAACTGCGCAGGACTATGCCGCAGCGACCTGTTATCAGCAATAGTCGGCACGATGCCTGCCATTTGCGGCAGAAATATGACTATAGCAGGGGTTCTGGTCGTTACCGGGCGCTTGCCGCATCCAGGCGGGAGGCAAATGCCGGCGCATCGATCTCCCCTACGACACGCAGATCATGCAATTCGTCACCACTGCTGGCGAACAACTGGATGGCGGGCGGGCCGAACAGCTTGTAGCGATCGAGCAGGGCGCGCTGGGCGGCATTGCTCTCGGTGATGTCGAAACGAACCAGGCGCCAGCCGGCCAGCTTGCTGCCCACTTCGGCGTTGCCGAACACCTCGCGCTCGATCACCTTGCAACTGATGCACCAGTCGGCGTACCAGTCCAGCAGCAGGGGGTGACCGGCCGCCTTGGCTTCGGCCAGGGCGGCATCCAGTTCGCCTGGGGTGCTCAGGGTCTGCCAGGCATCGCTCTTGGCGCTCGCCGGGCTGGCGCCGGCCTGCAGTTGGCCGAGCGGCCTGAGTGGGTCGGTGGCGCCCTGCAGGGCGCCGACCCAGGCGGCCAGGGCGTACACCAGCAGCGCCAGGCCGGCGATCTGGCCGAGCTTCTGCCGGTGCGTCTTGGGGCCGAACTCCAGCGCGCCGAGGAACACCGCCACGCCGCCGGCCAGCAGGCCCCACAGGGCCAGGCTGAGGCTGCCCGGCAGTACACGCTCGAGCAGCCAGACCGAGACCGCCAGCAGCAGTACGCCGAAGGCGTTGCGCACGGTGACCATCCAGGTGCCGGTCTTGGGCAGCAGGGCGCCACCGCCGACGGCGAACAGCACCAACGGCGTGCCCATGCCCAGCCCCAGGGCGAGGAGCTTGAGGCCGCCACCGAGGGCATCGCCACTGGCACTGATATAGAGCATGGCGCCAGCCAGCGGGGCTGATACGCAAGGGCTGACCAGCAGGCTGGAGAGTACACCGAGCAGAGCCGCATTGAGGTGTGAGCCGCCCTGAGTCCGGCTCGCCAGGCGATCTAGCGGCTCGCTCAGGGCGCGTGGCAGGCGCAGCTCGAACAGGCCGAACATGGCCAGGGCGAACAGTGCGAAGAAGGCTGCGAAGGGCACCAGCACCCAGGGCGACTGCAGGCGTGCCTGCAGGTTGAGGCCGGCGCCGAACAGGCCCATCAGCGTGCCAAGGATGGCGAAGCAGATGGCCATGGGCAGCACGTAGGCCAGCGACAGGGTCAGCGCGCGCCTGCCACCGAGCTGGCCGCGCAGCACCACGCCGGAGAGGATCGGTAGCATCGGCAGTACGCAGGGGGTGAAGGTCAGGGCCAGGCCGCCGAGGAAGAACAGCATCAATTCCTTCCAGTGCAGTGCGCTCGCCATGGTCGCGACTTGGCCCAGTGCGCTGCCCTGGCCGGCGCTGGGCATATCGCCAATCTCGATGAACTCGGTTTCCGGTGGGTAGCACAGGCCCTTGTCGGCGCAGCCCTGATAGCCGACCTGCAGGCGCAGCGGGCGGTCGTCCGGATTGTGCAGCGGCAGGCGCACGTCCAGCACGCCATAGTAGACCTCGGTATCGCCGAAGAACTCGTCATGCTTGGGCTTGCCAGGGGGGAGCTCGGGGCTGCCCAGTTGCAGGTCGGCCGGCTCCACCTTGAAGTTCAGGCGGTGGCGGTAGAGGTAGTAACCCTCGGTGGCGACGAAGCGCAGGGTCACCGACTCGGCGTCGCTGTTCACCAGGCTCAGCTTGAAGGCTTCGCGCACCGGCAGGAAGTCGCTGCTGTTATTGAGCGGCGCCCCCAACGGCGCAGGGGCCGGGCGCTGGTCGAGCAGGCCGGCGGTGGCGGGCAGGCTCAGGCAGAGCAGAAGCAGCGGAAGCAGAAGGCGACGCAGTGACATCGGGGACATATCTCGGCGAGAAGATGGCGGCATCATACCGGAAAGCGCCCATCGACAGCGCCGTCGCGGCGCTGGGCAGCTCCTTGCGGCTGATGAGCGGAGCCTTCGAGGGTCTCTGGCCAGCCGAGTTCCCGAGCGAGCCTGTGTTGCCTTGTCGCAGCCGGCTAGACGCGAAATACCTGCACCGCAGCATGCAACTGATTGCCCAGTTGCAACAGGCGCTCGCTTTCCTGGCGGCCTTCGGCGATGCGCCCGAGGTTGTCCTCGCCGAGGTGATGGATACGCTCGCCGTGCTGGCGAATCTCACCGACCGCCTCGCTCTGCTGCGCCACCGCGCCGGCAATGCGGCCTGCCATATTGGCGATGGTGCGGATCGAGGCGACGATTTCGTCCAGTGCGCCGTCGGCGGCTTCGGCCTTGGTCGCGGTGAGTTCGGCATGTTCGACCTGGGCACGCATGGCCTGCACCGACTGGTGCGCGGCCTTCTGCAGGCGGCCGATCAGTTCCTGGATCTCCGCCGTGGCGCTGCCGGTGCGTTGCGACAGCGAGCGCACCTCGTCAGCCACCACGGCAAAGCCACGACCGGCCTCGCCGGCGCGCGCCGCTTCGATGGCGGCATTCAAGGCCAGCAGGTTGGTCTGTTCGGCGATGCCGCGGATTACCGTCAAGACACTGCCGATGGTGGCCGTTTCGTCGGCCAGGCGCTCGATGGCCTGGGCGTTTTCCTGCACCTCGCCGACCAGCGCATGCAGGCCTTCGAGGCTCTGGCCGATGACCTCTTGCCCCTGCACCAGCGCCTGGTCGGCGGCGCTGCTGGCCTGAGCGGTCTGGCTGGCGTCCTCGGCCACCTGGCCGATGGTGGCCTCCAGTTCACCCAGGGCATCGCGGATCAAGGCGGTGTCGCTGGCCTGATCCTGAGCGCTGCCGTGCAGGCCGCTGCTCAGTTCGGCCAACGAACGGCTGGAGCTGGCAACCTGGCCGGCATGGCCGTTGATGCTGGTGACCAGCTCGACCAGATAGCGGCGCAGGTGCATCAGCGAATCTTCGATGTCGCGCAGTTCGCGGATGCGCGAATCGATGGCGATGCTGGAGGAGAAGTCGCCAGCGGCCCATTGCGACAGGGCCGGCACCAGTTGCGCGAGCACGCGGGAAAGGCGGCGCTGGATGCGGTCGATGGTCAGCGCGATGAGCAGGATCAGGCCGATCATCAGGCCCTGGGCCAGCCTCACTTCGCTCTGAATGCGTCCGTACTCGGCCTTGACCAGCGGCTCCAGCGCGGCCAGTGCCTGTTGCAATTTGGCGATGCGCTCGGCGGTCGCTGTGGCCAGCTCATGGCGTTGTTCGACCAGCTCGCGGGTGCGTTGCAGTTCGCCCGGGTAGCGGCGCACCAGGGAGCCCAGCTCACGTTTCAGTGCGATGCCGCGATCCTCCGCCTGGCTGGTCTGTTCGCCGGTATCGAGCCCCATCAGGGCGGCGAAGCTATCGCTGGCCGAGCTGGATTCATCTTGCACGCCCAGCAGGGGCAGGCCATCGAGTGTGCTGGCGTACTGGCCGAAGGCGTTCAGTTCGCGCTCGACGTCGGCGAACAGTTCGCTGTTGCCCTGGCTGACGAAACGGTTGCGGGCGTGGGCCAGGCGCAGCAGGCGGTTGCTGGCCTCGAACAGGGGCTGGCGGTAGCGCTCGGCGTTGCTGCCGCTGGCACTGCTGGCATAGCTGGCCAGTTGTTCGAGGTTACCGGCCATTTCCCGTTCGGCCTGTACCAGCAGCGCTTGCGGGTCGCCGGCCAGCTTGCCCACGGCGAGCAGTTCGTTGGCGCTGAAACTGCGCAGGCGCTCGAGGCTGGGGCGCAGTTCGGCGGCCAGTTGCTGGGGCAGTTCGTCGACGGCCTGGGTCAGGTTTTCCAGGGCCTGATTGGCTGCACTGAGCTGCAGGGCATTGCCGCTGCTGAGGTAGGCCTGGATATTGTCGGCCACGTCATGCTGGAACTGCTGCGACAGGCCGAGGTAGCGCTCCATCAGCAGCATTGGTTGTTGCAGCGCACGCTGTGACCACCACAGCGTGGCGGCCAGGGCCACGCAGACGGTCAGCAGAAGTGCGGTATTGAGGTTGGTGAGCAGCTTGAGGCGCATGACAGGCTCGATCGACAACTGAACGATGAGCGCTGAATATATTGCCGTTCGATGACGATTTTATGGCGTCGCTTTTTTGTTAGGTGTCATCGGTCATGCGGTCGTTCTGGTACAGCTCGACGCGATTGCGCCCGCCATGCTTGGCCTGGTAGAGCGCCTCATCGGCCTGTTTCGACAAAGCCTTGCTGTCCAGCCCCGGGCGCAGCATGGCGATGCCGGCGCTGAAGGTGCAGCTCAGATCCTGCGGCTGGGCCGGGTAGTGGATTTCGGCGAAGCGCTGGCGGATCTCGTCCAGTACCCTGAGCGCCGAGTGCTCGTCGGTGTCGGGCAGTACCACGGCGAATTCCTCGCCGCCGTAGCGGCCGATATGGTCGGTCTTGCGCAGGCGCTGCTTGAGGAACAGGGCCAGGCTCTTGATCACGCGATCGCCCATGGGGTGGCCGTAGGTGTCGTTGACCCGCTTGAAGTGGTCGATGTCGAGCATGGCGAAGGCCAGCGGCCGCCCGTCGCGGCGCGCACGGAAGCAGGCGTCTTCGAGCAGTTGCAGGGTGTGGGTGTGGTTGTACAGGCCGGTGAGGCTGTCACGCACCATGCGCGCCTTGAGGCTGCGCGCCCGCGCCGCACGGTTGCGCACGGTGGCGATCAGATGGCGCGGCTTGATCGGCTTGGTAAGGAAATCGTCGCCACCTTCGCTCATGGCATCGAGCTGCTTGTCCAGGTCGTCCTCGGCCGACAGGTAGATGATCGGCACGCTGACGTAGCGGTCGTTGTGGCGGATCACCTTGGCCAGCTCGGTGCCGTTGCACTCGGGCATGTACATGTCGAGGATGATCAGATCCGGCTGGAACTCCGACAGCGCGTCCATCGCCCGGATCGGTTCGGTCAGGGTGTGGGTGAGAATGCCGGCGCTGTTGAGCACCCGTTCGGTATGGGTCGCCTGCGCCTTGGAGTCGTCGACGATCAGCACCTTGTAGGGGTCGTACTGCACGACGTGGGTGAGCACCTCGATGCGTTCGAGCAGGCTCGATGCATCCAGCGCGCCGACGAAGAACTCCTGTCCGCCTGCACGTACCGCCGCCAGGCGCGTTGGGGTGTCGGTATCGGTATGGCTGTAGAACAGCACGGGAATCTTCTGTTCCAGGCCTTGCTGGGCCGCTTTGGCCAGCTCCAGGCCAACGCCGGAGAAGTGCACGTCCATGATGATGGCGGCCGGGTGACGCTCGCTGACGGCGGCGCGGAAGGCGTCGGCATTGTCCAGGGCGTGTGCCACCAGGCCGAAGAATTCCAGTTGCTGGGCCAGACGTTTGGCCCGCTCATGATCCTGCAGGGCCAGGTACACCGGCTTGCGCAGCGGCGGCAGGAAGGTCTGCTCGTACTGGTCGCCATGCCGCAGGCCAGTGCGCGACATGCGCTGCATGATCTGGTTGAACGAGGCGATCAGCGCGCTGTTGAGACGCCCGCGATTTTCCGTCACGGCTTCCAGGCACTCGGCGATGGCCTGGGCCAGCGCCCTGTGCTCGGCTTGCTCGAAGCGCTCGGCATAGCGCAGCAGGCGCGTGTTGGCTTCGCGCAGCTCGTTCATGCCGGCTTCGTTCCACTCGCTGCGCTGCAGGCGCTGCCAGACTTCCAGCACTTGCCGGGCTTGATGGATCACGCGCTGGGCGAAGTGGTGCTTGAGGCGATCGTGATTGGGCTCTGGCGACTCGAGCATGGCCGATTTCCGATGGCAAGCGATTGGTGGCTTGATGCTATCACTGGCGACTCTGGATGGACATTGCTGTCGCTCAATTGACGCCAGCATTTTTCGTCGATCAGGCAACAGAAACAGCCGTTCTTTTTTCCAGTGGTAAGTTTGCCCTCATGCCCTGCGTTTTGCTGCGTGCTTGTCTTATAGTGCGGAGCAGGTCGCAACCTGTTTTGCAGTTAGCGGTCGAACACACGAACTCGCTAAATGGAAGGACACAGCCATGCTGGACTGGAAGAATCGCGACAAGCCCTCACCCGACAGAGCCGATAAGGCTGCCGGTGGTAGCGGCAGTAAGCTGATGGTTCGCGCAGTGGGAGGGCTGATCGGCGTCTACCTGCTGGTTACCCTGGTCGTCGGTTGGTATTGGAGTCAGGAGCCGGCAGCCTTCCAGGTGCAGCAGCACGCCCAGGCGGCGGCGCAGCAGGCGCAGCGGCAGATGGTCACCGGCTACACCACGGTGGAAACCCTCAAGCAGGTCGCCAGCACGCTGCTCGACAAGCCGGGCGGTTACCTCTCCAATGACCTGGCGCCCCCCGGCCTGTGGCTGGACAATATGCCGAGCTGGGAGTACGGCGTACTGGTGCAGGTGCGCGACTTCTCCCGGGCATTGCGCAAGGACTTCTCCCGTTCCCAGTCGCAATCCACCGAAGATCCGAACCTGGCCAAGGCCGAGCCGCGCTTCCACTTCGACAACAAGAGTTGGGCCTTGCCGGCCTCGGAGTCCGAATATCGCGATGGCATCCGCTCCCTGGATCGCTACCTGGCCGACCTGAGCCAGCAGAAGGCGCAGTTCTATGCCCGTGCCGACAACCTCAACAACTGGTTGGGCGATGCCGGCACCCGTCTTGGCTCGCTGTCCCAGCGCCTGTCCGCCAGCGTCGGCCAGGTGCGTCTGAACGAGAGCCAGAAGGTCGGTAACGACGCCGAGGAGTCCGGCCTGGTGGGCGAGGGCGGTGTGTACGAGACGCCCTGGTTGCAGATCGACAACGTCTTTTATGAAGCCCGCGGCCAGGCCTGGGCGCTGGCGCACCTGCTGCGTGCGGTCGAGGTGGACTTCGCTGACGTGCTGGCCAAGAAGAACGCCACCGTCAGTGTGCGCCAGATCATCCGCGAGCTGGAAGCGGCGCAAGCCACCCTGTGGAGCCCGATGGTGCTCAATGGCAGTGGCTACGGCATCCTCGCCAACCACTCGCTGGTGATGGCCAACTACATCTCCCGCGCCAACGCCGGCCTGATCGACCTGCGCCAGTTGCTGAGCCAGGGTTGATGGCGCCGATCTCGGCGGCCGAGGCGGCGCACCGCGCCGCTTCCGATCGTGAGCAGGTGGCCTGGGTCGACGAACACGACCACCTGCTCGGCAGCGTACCCCGCGCCGCTCTGCGCGAGCGCGGTCTGATCGGGCGCTGCACTTACATCCTCCTGTTCGACTCCGCTGGTCAGCTCTGTGTGCACCGGCGCACCCTGAGCAAGGCCCTGTATCCCGGCTACTGGGATCTGGCCGCCGGCGGCATGGTGCTGGCCGATGAGGATTATCGGCTCTCCGCCGAGCGTGAGCTGGCCGAGGAGCTGGGCATCCGCGATGCCGAGCTGGTGGAGCACGCGCACTTCTTCTACGACGCGCCGGAAAGCCGGTTGTGGTGCCGGGTCTATTCGGCCGTGTCCGATGCGCCGCTAGTGCTGCAACCGGAGGAAGTGCTGGAGGCGCGCTTCATCAGCCTGGAGCAGGTATTGGAGGAAAGCCGTCGATTGCCCTATTGCCCGGACTCGCTGGTGGCGCTGCAGCATTACCTAAAAAGGCCGCTTGCGGCTAGCTGATGTCCCTCTCCTATTTATGGGAGAGGGTGCCCGAAGGGCGGGAGAGGGTGGTCGTGTCGGCGCCTGTATTCGTTCGTAGGGTGCGCTGTGCGCACCGTCTGTGCCTCGGATGCAGGGCCCTGGTGCGCACGGCGCACCCTACGGTGTCGCCGATTCCGGGTGCTCCGTGCGCGGCGCTATTCCCCGGATTGCATCCGGGCTACTAACAGCAGCATTAACTGGCGGCATGGTCGTAGGGTGCGCTGTGCGCACCGTCTGTGCCTCGGATGCAGGGCTCTGGTGCGCACGGCGCACCCTACGGTGTCGCCGATTCCGGGTGCTCCGTGCGCGGTGGCATTCCCCGGATTACATCCGGGCTACGGACGCAAACCTGGCGTCGCCAAAGTGCCGCACAATGACGCAAATCTGGTCTTAGCAAGCCCAGCCTTTGTCGTTACACTGCGCGGCCTTTGCGGCGGACGTCTGTCCGCCAGCGCTGCCCCTGCCTGAGTGGGGCCTCGCGGTCGATACACGTCGGCCAGTCGCTATCCTGACCCCTATGAGGACAAGCCGGTGGTCAAGAAAGCCTCTTCATTCTCCGCCCTGGGCGGTCTCGTCTATTCCACCGATGGCGGTCGCCATTGCCCGGACTGCAACCAGCCGGTGGACGCCTGCGTCTGCAAGCAGACGCGCATCCCCGAGGGCGATGGCATCGCCCGCGTACGCCGTGAAACCAAGGGGCGTGGCGGCAAGACCGTGACCACGGTGAGCGGCGTGCCGCTGGCCGAGGAGCCGCTCAAGGAACTGGCCAGCGCGCTGAAGAAGCGCTGCGGCACCGGGGGTGCGCTCAAGGACGGGGTGATCGAGATCCAAGGCGATCATGTCGAACTGCTGCTGGCCGAGCTGAGCAAGCGCGGCTTTACCGCGAAAAAGTCCGGCGGTTAACAGCAGCCTCAAGCGGCAAGCCACAAGCTTCAAGCAAAGCGACGGCTGTCATTCGTCATATTTTTGTTTCACAGTGCTTGCCTGCAGGGGGCGCCTACCATTTCCCAGGAGAACTCGATGTCCGCACGACGTACACGCAAAGACGACGGCAGCCAATGGACCGTAGCCGATAGCCGCAGTGTCTATGGCATTCGCCATTGGGGCGCCGGTTATTTTTCGATCAACGATGCCGGGCGTGTCGAAGTGCGCCCCAACGGCCCGGACAGCCAGCCGATCGACCTCACCCAGCAGGTCGACGAGCTGCGTCAGAGCGGCCTGTCGCTGCCTTTGCTGGTGCGCTTCCCGGACATCCTGCAAGACCGTGTACGCCGCCTGACCGGCGCCTTCGATGCCAGCATCCAGCGCCTGGAATACCAGAGCCGCTACACCGCGCTGTATCCGATCAAGGTCAACCAGCAGGAGGCGGTGGTGGAGAACATCATCGCCACGCAGAACGTTTCCATCGGTCTGGAGGCTGGCTCCAAGCCCGAGCTGCTGGCCGTGCTGGCGCTGGCGCCGAAGGGCGGCACCATCGTCTGCAACGGCTACAAGGATCGCGAGTTCATTCGCCTGGCACTGGTCGGGCAGAAGCTCGGCCACAACGTGTTCATCGTCATCGAGAAGGAATCGGAAGTCGCCCTGGTGATCGAGGAGGCGGCCGAGCTCAAGGTGGCGCCGCAGATCGGCCTGCGCGTGCGCCTGTCCTCGCTGGCCTCGAGCAAGTGGGCCGATACCGGGGGTGAGAAGTCCAAGTTCGGCCTGTCCGCTGCGCAGATCCTTTCGGTGGTCGAGCGCTTGAGCGCCGCCGGGATGGATCAGGGCATTCGTCTGCTGCACTTCCACATGGGTTCGCAGATCGCCAACATCGCCGATTACCGCAAGGGCTTCCGCGAGGCCATCCGCTATTACGGCGAGCTGCGTGCCATGGGCCTGCCAGTGGATCATATCGATGTCGGCGGCGGCCTCGGCGTGGACTACGACGGCACCCACTCGCGCAACGCCAGCTCGATCAACTACGACATGCAGGACTACGCCGATGCTGTGGTCGACATGCTCAAGGAATTCTGCGACCGCCAGGAAATCCCCCATCCGCACATCTTCTCCGAGAGCGGCCGGGCGATGACCGCGCACCACGCTGTGCTGCTGGTGCAGGTCACCGATGTGGAACGGCACAACGACAAGGTGCCGGAGATCGACCCGGAGGTGGAGCAGCCCGAGGTGTTGCGCTGGCTGATCGAGCTGCTCGACGACAGCGACCCGGAGATGGTCGCCGAAACCTACTGGCGCGCCACCCACTACATCGAGGAAGTGGCCGCGCAGTACTCGGCCGGCAAGCTCGGTCTGGCGCAGAAGGCCCTGGCCGAGCAATGCTACTTCGCCATCTGCCGCCGCCTGTACAACCAGCTCAAGGCGCGCCAGCGCTCGCACCGTGCGGTGCTCGACGAGCTCAACGACAAGCTTGCCGACAAGTACATCTGCAACTTCTCGGTGTTCCAGAGCCTGCCGGACACCTGGGCCATCGGCCAGATCCTGCCGATTCTGCCGCTGTCGCGCCTGGACGAGGAGCCGCTGCGCCGCGCCGTACTGCAGGATCTGACCTGCGACTCCGACGGCAAGATCCGCCAGTACGTCGACGAGCAGTCCATCGAAACCAGCCTGCCGGTGCACGAGGTTCGTGACGGCGAGGACTACGTGCTGGGCATCTTCCTGGTCGGCGCCTATCAGGAAATCCTCGGTGACATGCACAACCTGTTCGGTGACACCGACTCGGTGAACATCTACCAGGCCGCCGATGGCAGCGTGGTGCATGCCGGCATCGAGACGCACGACACCATCGAGGACATGCTGCGCTACGTGCACCTGTCGCCCGAGGAACTGATGACCCACTACCGCGACAAGGTGGCCAGCGCCAAGATCAGCGCCCGTGAGCGCACTCAGTTCCTCGACGCGCTGCGTCTGGGCCTGACTCGCTCGTCCTACCTGTCGTCGTAAGATCCACGCCCAGGGCGGGGCAGCTTGCCCCGTCTACTTGCTTGCCTTGAGCACCACGAACTTGGGCGTGGCCGCCACCTGCTCGACGCCGCGGAACTGGCGTTTGAGCTTGGCGTGATAGCCCAGGTGGCGGTTGCCGACTATCCACAGCTCGCCACCTGTGACCAGCGCCGTGCGGGCCTGCTGGAACATGCGCCAGGCGAGGAAGTCGCCAACCACCTGCTGCTGATGGAAGGGCGGGTTGCACAGCACCAGCTCCAGCGAGTCGGCCGGTTGTTCGGCCAGGCCATCGCCAGCGCGGATGGTCACCGGGCGTTCGCCTAGGGCTGCCTGCCAGTTTTCCCGCGCCGACTGCACCGCCATGTACGACTCGTCCACCAAGGTCAGCTCGGCCTGCGGGCTGCCCAGCGCGTAGGCGATGCCCAGCACGCCATTGCCGCAGCCGAGGTCGGCGACGCGGCGTGCGTCCAGGTGACGGGGCAGATGCGGCAGGAAGGCGCGGGTGCCGATATCCAGACCATCGCGGCAGAACACATTGGCATGGTTGACCAGCTCCAGTGCCGGTGTGTCCAGGCGATAGCGGCTCGGGTAGGGCGAACGGGGCGCCGCCTTGTCCTCCGCTGTGGCATGCAGCAGGCGGGCTTTCTTCACCGCCAGCGAGGCCTGTACCGGGCCGATGTACTTTTCCAGCAAATCACCGGCGGCGCGCGGCAGGTGCTTGACCATGGCGCCGGCCACCACCCGTGCGCCCGGGGCCAACTGGCCGTGCAGGCGGATCAGTTGTTCTTCCAGCAAGGCCAGGGTCTTGGGCACGCGGATCAGCACCCAGTCGAACGGCCCCTGCGGTGTTTCGTCGCTCGGCAGAAAGGTCACTGCGTCGCCACTCAGGCCATTGCTGGCGAGGTTCTTCTGCAGGGCGAGAAAGCCCAGGTGCGAGTCGCCGCTGCTGGTCACCTGGCAGTGCCCGGCCAGGGAGCAGGCAAGGGCGCCGAAGCCGTCATTGAGCAGCAGTACCCGGCTGCCTGGCTTGAGGCCTTGCGCGTGCAAATGATTGAGCAGGTACTCATCGGCGGCGTCGAAGGCTTGCAGAGGTTCGTTGGCCTGGTGCGGCTGGCGCTGCAGGTCGAGGCTGGCGAAGGGAGTGATGAAAATAGACATGGAAACCGTCGGTGTTTGCCGGTCGCACAATGCGCGACACTGACAGCAGATTCGGACAAGGGGGGCAATTATGACCGTCAGCGACGACAAGTTCACCCGTCAGACCTTGCTGGAAGTGCATGGCCTGACGCCGAGCCTGTTCACCCTGCGCACCACCCGCGATGCGGGTTTCCGTTTTCGCGCCGGGCAGTTTGTCCGTCTCGGTGTCGAGAAAGCCGATGGCAGCCTGGTGTGGCGCCCTTATTCGCTAGTGTCCGCGCCGCATGACGAGTTTCTCGAATTCTTTTCCATCGTGGTGCCGGGCGGCGAATTCACCAGCGAGCTGAGCCGCCTGCAGGTCGGCGACAGCCTGCTGGTGGAGAAGCTGGCCACCGGCTTCCTGACCCTGGATCGCTTCGTCGATGGTCGTGACCTCTGGCTGCTCGGCAGCGGCACGGGCGTCGCGCCCTTCCTGTCGATCCTGCAGGACTTCGAGGTGTGGCAGCGCTTCGAGCGCATCCTCTTGGTGTACAGCGCGCGAACTGCCGCCGAGCTGGCCTATCAGCCGTTGATCAGAGGCCTGATCGAGCTGGAGCACCTTGCCGAGTTCGCCCACAAGTTCAGCTATCTGCCGGTGGTCACCCGCGAGCAGGCGCCGGGCTGTCTCGGCGCGCGCATCACTGACCTGCTCGACAGTGGCGAGCTGGAGCGCGCCGCTGGCTTGGAACTGACGCCCGAGCATTCGCGGGTGATGATCTGCGGCAACCCGCAGATGATCGACGACCTGCGCCAGTGCCTGAAGGCGCGCGGCCTGAACCTGAGCCTGACGCGGCGGCCGGGCCAGGTGGCGGTGGAGAACTACTGGTGATCAGTCCTCGCGGATGGCCTTGATGCGGTGCTCCCAGCGGCGCTTGGCGAAGCGGCGCATATTGGGGATGTCGTCGGTCTCGTCGAGGATCGGCTTGCCGATGATGGTTTCCATGATGTCTTCCAGGGTCACCAGGCCGCGCCAACTGCCGAACTCGTCGTACACCAGGCACATGTGCTGACGCTCCTGCATCAGCAGGGTCATCAGGTTTTCCACGTTCATGCTTTCCGGCACCACCTTGAGCGGCTTCATGATCTGGGTGATGGGCTCGGCATCGTTCTCGGCGGCCAGGGCGTCGTAGCGGAACACCACGCCCAGCGGCGATTCGTCTTCGCCGATCACCGGGTAGCGGGAGAACTGGCTCTCGCGGGCACGGGCCTTGAACGCGGCGATGGATTCGTCCGGCGCGGCGGATTCGCAGACGATGCGCGGGGTCATGATGTCGCGCAAACGAATCTCGTGCAGGTCGAGGATATTGCCGATCACCCGCTGCTCGTCTTCGTCGAGCTTGCCCACTTCGCGACCGAGCAGGGTCAGCGCCTTGATCTCCTGGCGAATGTCGTGCTCGGGCTCCTTGCCGCCGAACAGGCGCATGAGCAGGTCCGACATGACGATGAACGGCTTGAGCAGCAGGATCATCGTGCGCAGCAGGCCCGGCAGGAAGGGCGCCAGGGCGCGCCAGTAACGGGCACCGATGGTCTTCGGCAGGATCTCCGAGAGCACCAGGATCAACAGGGTCATGATCGCCGAGGCGATACCCAGGTAGCCGTCACCGAAGACGATGGTCACCTGCGCACCGACGCCGGTGGCACCGACGGTATGGGCCACGGTGTTGAGGGTCAGGATGGCGGCCAGGGGTTGGTCGATCTTGTCTTTTAGCGCTTTCAGCCCTTCGTACAAGCGAGGTCGTTCGACTCGCTGTTGGGCGATGTAGCTGGGCGTTAGGGAGAGCAGGGCGGCTTCGAGGATGGAACAGAGGAACGAAACCAGAATGGAAAGGACAGCGAACGCTATCAGGAGTGTCATGTAGGGGGGTAAGTAGCCAAGGGATGACCAATGTAACGAAAGTCGCGCGGTAACAGGCCGGCAAGCTGCAACAAATCGTGTCTTGCGGCGGCGGAGCCCAGGCGGGCTCCGCTGGCCGTGGCGCTTATTCCTTGCCTTGCTGCGCCTTGAGCAGGTCGCGAATCTCGCTGAGCAGTTGCTGATCCTTGGTCGGCGCAGGTGGCGCCGCCGGTGCCGCTGCCTCCTCTGCACGCTTGAGCCGGTTCAGGCCCTTGATGCCCATGAAGATGGCGAAGGCGATGATGGTGAAGTCGACCACCGTCTGGATGAACTTGCCATAGGCCAGTACCACGGCGGGGGTGTCGCCCTCGGCGGCCTTGAGCACGATGGCCAGGTCGGAGAAATCGACACCGCCGATCAGCAGGCCCAGTGGTGGCATCACTACGTCGCCGACGAAGGACGAGACGATCTTGCCGAAGGCGGCGCCGATGATGATACCCACGGCCATGTCGACCACGTTGCCCTTGACCGCGAAGGTCTTGAATTCACTGATGATGCTCATGCGTGCTCCCTGGGTTGGTGTTGGCCCTGATTATGGCTGCTGTTTCGACGCCCGTCAGGCGGCGCCGTTCATTTGCCCTTTCAGTAACGGCAGGTGGCTGAACATCGGCTAGGCTGAAGGGGATTATTGCACCCGGAGGTTTCCATGGCGCTCGAACATCATCCACTGTCCCGTGAATTTCCCCAGCAGAGCGAGATGCTGCGCTGGCTGTTGCAGAACGACGGGCATTTCGCCCGGCTGGCCAGCGAGTACGAGGCACTGGACAAGCGCATCTACGAGATCGAGGACGGTCGTGCCGCAGTGGATGATCTGGTGCTGCAAGGGCTCAAGCTGCAGCGTGTGGCACTCAAGGACGAAATCGCCCAGTTGCTGGCCAAGGCGAGCTGAGCTTGATCGGCGTCAACAGGGCCGGATAGGGCAGCGGCTAAGCTGGCAGCACCCTTTCTACAGGAGCCTGGCCATGCATATCGAACATCACCCGCTGGTTCATGATTTCCCCGAGCTGCGCGACGCCTTGCACCGGCTGCGCCAGGAGGACAGCCAATTCGCCCGTCAGGCCGAGGAGTACGAGGCGCTGGACAAGCGCATCTGCCGCGTCGAGGACGGCATCGAGCCGCTCGACGATCTGTCGTTGCAGGCGCTCAAGCTCAATCGCGTAGCGCTCAAGGACGATCTGGCGCGGCAGCTCAAACGGGCCAATGGTCAATGCTGCGGCTGTGGCAATGGCTGCAAGGGCTGAGCGCCAAACTCGCTCAGTGCGTTCAATGCACGGGCGGGTTTACCAGGTAGCTGAGCAACCCCTGTGCCTCATCCTCCGTCCAGATTGCCCGGGGCGGCCTGGGTAATTCGCTGAACAGTTGCTGCCAGAAGGCCAGGGCCGTTTCGTCCTGGCGGTAGAAGCGCAGCAGCCAGGGGTTGCCATCGCCCATCACGCTCTGTACCACGGCGCGGCCAATGCCCAGGCGGCGGTAGCGCTTGAGCACGAACAGATCGGCGAACTCCGGCGCATCGATGCCCGGCAGTTCGCTGCGTTCGATCAGCACGAAACCGGCAATGAAACCGTCGGCGAGGATCAGGCTGGCGCTCCAGCCGGGCTCCTGCCAGTAGCGCAGCAGATGTTCCTCATGGATGTAGAAGCGGCCGTCCGCCTCGACATCCTCCTCTTCCCAGTCCGAGCTGTCATAGCTGTAGAACTGGTACAGGTTGCGGATCAGCGGTGCCTGTTCGGCGCGGGTGGGCAGCAGTTCGATCTGCATGGCAGTCCTTGATCAGGGTCGTGGTCTGTAAATTTATCCAGTTGTTCGGTATCGTTCCAGCCTTCGCTCAGCAGGCAGGACGATTTCCCCATGGCCAAGGCAAAACGCATGTACGGCTGCACCGAGTGCGGCGCCACCTTCCCCAAATGGGCGGGGCAGTGTGGCGAGTGCGGTGCCTGGAATACCCTGGTGGAAACCCTGGTCGAGGGCGCCGCGCCCAGCGGGCGTACCGGCTGGGCCGGTGACAAGGCCAACATCAAGACCCTGGCGGAAGTCAGTGTCGAAGAAATTCCGCGTTTTTCCACCGCCTCCAGCGAGCTGGATCGGGTGCTCGGCGGCGGCCTTGTGGATGGCTCGGTGGTGCTGATCGGTGGCGATCCCGGCATCGGCAAGTCGACCATCCTGCTGCAGACCCTGTGCAACGTCGCCCAGCGCCTGCCGGCGCTGTACGTCACCGGCGAAGAATCGCAGCAGCAGGTGGCCATGCGCGCACGGCGGCTGGATTTGCCACAGGACAAGCTCAAGGTGATGACCGAAACCTGCATCGAGTCGATCATCGCCACCGCGCGCCAGGAAAAGCCCAAGGTCATGGTGATCGACTCGATCCAGACCATTTTCACCGAACAGCTGCAATCGGCACCCGGCGGCGTCGCTCAGGTGCGCGAGAGCGCGGCTTTGCTGGTGCGCTTCGCCAAGCAGAGCGGCACGGCGATCTTCCTCGTCGGCCATGTCACCAAGGAGGGCGCGCTGGCCGGCCCGCGCGTGCTGGAGCACATGGTCGACACCGTGCTGTATTTCGAGGGCGAGTCCGACGGTCGCCTGCGCCTGCTGCGGGCGGTGAAGAATCGCTTCGGTGCGGTCAACGAGCTGGGCGTGTTCGGCATGACCGACAAGGGCCTCAAGGAGGTCTCCAACCCGTCGGCGATCTTCCTCACCCGCGCCCAGGAGGCGGTGCCCGGCAGTGTGGTGATGGCCACCTGGGAGGGCTCGCGGCCGATGCTGGTAGAGGTGCAGGCACTGGTCGACACCAGCCACCTGGGCAACCCACGGCGGGTCACCCTGGGCCTGGATCAGAACCGCCTGGCCATGCTTTTGGCCGTGCTGCACCGCCATGGTGGCATCCCCACCTATGACCAGGACGTGTTCCTCAACGTGGTCGGCGGGGTCAAGGTGCTGGAGACGGCTTCCGACCTGGCGCTGATGGCGGCGGTGATCTCCAGCTTGCGCAACCGCCCCTTGCAGCACGACCTGCTGGTGTTCGGCGAGATCGGTCTGTCCGGCGAGATCCGCCCGGTGCCCAGCGGTCAGGAGCGCCTCAAGGAGGCGGCCAAGCACGGTTTCAAACGTGCCATCGTGCCCAAGGGCAATGCCCCCAAGGAAGCGCCGCCCGGCCTGCAGATCATCGCCGTGACGCGTCTGGAACAGGCGCTGGATGCGCTTTTCGAGTAACTCAAGTCGCGGCTGAAGCCCCTCCCACAGGTGCCACGAGCAGGCTGTGGGAGGGGCTTCAGCCGCGATTCAGATATGCGGCGTTCTGCCGCGATCAGGCCGAGGTGGAAATTGACCGAGATCAATAAGTAGCAAGCTATCGACGCGCAGCATGAAGGTGTATTCAAACGAGGAGACACCATCATGTTCCTGTTCTTCGACTTCTTCTCTCGTGCCTTCAACTTCGATGCTCAGGCCGTGCAGCCGCGCGATGACGCACAACGCGAGCGCCAGCGTATCGCGGCGCGCCGGCAGCGTCGCCAGGCCGCTGAGGCAGCCTGTCGCGCTCACTGAGCAGGTTATGTGGGCATCTCCAGGGTTCGAGCAGACGCTGCCCGAACCCGCAACCCTTGCGGCTTCCTTCACGGTTGCCAGCCCGTGGGTCAAGGTGTCGGTGTAAAGTCGGTCTTGATACCGGATTGGCAAGTTTGTGTGGGTGGGCTTTTGCTTTCGGTGTAAAGCTGTTTATCGCGTTCTGCTGATATCTCCCGTTTCGCCTCCCGGCGACCTTCTTTTGTC